>CAYPTZ010000014.1:0-17029 GCA_964413395.1 uncultured archaeon
TAATCCATTAACTGTTTCTGTGATGTAATCGTTATCATTCCATGTCGTAGGGGAAGACGTTCCGCTGGGACTTGTAATTGTGTATGTGGCAGGATTGTCATCTGATAACGTCCAACCGATAGTATATGTGGCGGTATCACCTTCGATATAGGTAATGTCTGCTGGAGAAGAAACAGTAGGTGCTATTAGCGGTGGAGTGACTACAACATCTACACTATCGGCTGTAGAAAGACCTCCTGTATCCGTGGCTGTAATGGTATAGGTATACGTGCCTTGATGTAATCCATTAACTGTTTCTGTGATGTAATCGTTATCATTCCATGTCGTAGGGGAAGACGTTCCGCTGGGACTTGTAATTGTGTATGTGGCAGGATTGTCATCTGATAACGTCCAACCGATGGTATATGTGGCGGTATCACCTTTGCTATAGGTAATATCTGCTGGAGTAGAAACAGTAGGTGCTATTGGCGGTTGAGTGACTATAACATTTACGCTATCGAATGTAGAAAGACCTCCTGTATCAATGGCCGTAATGGTATAGGTATACGTGCCTTGAGCTAATCCATTAACTGTTTCTGTGATGTAATCGTTATCATTCCATGTCGTAGGGGAAGACGTTCCGCTGGGACTTGTAATTGTGTATGTGGCAGGATTGTCATCTGATAACGTCCAACCGATAGTATATGTGGCGGTATCACCTTCGATATAGGTAATGTCTGCTGGAGAAGAAACAGTAGGTGCTATTAGCGGTGGAGTGACTACAACATCTACACTATCGGCTGTAGAAAGACCTCCTGTATCCGTGGCTGTAATGGTATAGGTATACGTGCCTTGATGTAATCCATTAACTGTTTCTGTGATGTAATCGTTATCATTCCATGTCGTAGGGGAAGACGTTCCGCTGGGACTTGTAATTGTGTATGTGGCAGGATTGTCATCTGATAACGTCCAACCGATAGTATATGTGGCGGTATCACCTTCGATATAGGTAATGTCTGCTGGAGAAGAAACAGTAGGTGCAAAATTTCCATCATTAGATGGTTCGTCTCCCCAAATAAGTAACCCCTGATAATATACAGTCACTTTTGTATAATTAGCAAATGATATAATGGAAGGATCAAAGGAATAATCATTGCTTTGATCATTCAATAAATAACCACTACTGTAAAATCGCATTTGAATTTCTCCTGTATTAGAGGAAGATGCTAATATACCTGCATCAGCAGTAAAATTAACTTCAATGTAATCAGAGACGGTTGTACTATTAAAAAGGTATCTAAGATTACTGCTACCAACGACAGCATAATCAAAATCACATAACATATCGGATAAAATATTTTCAGAATTAAACCAATAGCGAAAATTTATGTCAGTCAGATTAATATCTTCTAAACCATCATTATAAATATCAACCTGTGGTTTAATTTGATTTAAAACAACTTCTGGATCAAGACAGCGATATTGTACTCTTAGGTTTATGGAAGGTAGAGAAAGTGGAATTTGAGAATATGGAGTTGAAATAAAAGTATCATTTAAGTTCGAAGATCCTGAAACCATGCCATCAGTAAAATCCTGATTATTCATTAACTCATTTTTAAAAGGATTACTATCTGGGACTTGGTGAATTACCAAAAGTGCTAAAATACAAAATAATAGAGGGAGCATAATTTTTTGTTTTGGCTGATTTTTCAGTTTCAAATCTATCACTTTTTTTTTTTTTATTAAACTTTATAAAAATATTTATAAAAATATTTATATAATAATGATCGCAATTTCAGAAAAAGTTCGATTCTATACAAATATTTTATTAAATTGATCAGATTTTAAAAGGATTGTTAAAAATATAGACCTCTATTAACAATTATGTAAATCGATAAACGGATTGAAATCTAAATCCTTGAGGTACTTATGCATATTTAAATCATTTTTATGCAAATATTGTGAATAAAGTTTGTTTTCTTTCATAAATTGCTGATATTATAGTTTTATTTATTAAAAAAAACGAAATTTGAATCATATATAATATTTTAAAGACATTCTATTCATTTTTCTTTTTTTTTTTTCTTTTATATAATATTAATTTTCTTCTGATATTCTTTATAGAAAATTAAGTTGATAAAGGCAGTAATTCCAATGATTAATACAAAGAAAAAGGATTCAAAATTTAGAAAAACATTAGATCTCCAGTTCAATGCGACTAAATGAATTATTGTATGTAAAATACCAAATAAATTGATGCTTAGAAATAATCGGAATCTTTTTTGTTGATACACTTGGTTTAAATATAAAATTAACAAACCAATAAAGGGAATATGGCAAAATAGAAAGATTAACATTTGAGTTCGCTCGGTTAAACCATTTAAAAAACCAAACATTACCCATTCACCAGTATACATAGCATCTAATTCATGCATTATGAGAAATAAAACATTAATTGAGGAAATGACTGTAATTAATTTTTTTTTAGGTTACATATATTAAAAAAAGAAGGACGAAATAAAAGATCTCTAAATTCTTTTTTGTTTTATACAATTTTATTTGTATAAATCAATGGAATTTTTCTATATTGTACTAAAAGATATGATTATACAGAAATTGAAGATGTATATATATATAAATAAATAAATAAGTAAATAAATAAATAAATTTTAAAAGCATTTCCAATAAGCAGATAACATGTTTTTCAATTCTGGGATTAATTTTGATTCCGTAAATTCAATCACCTTATCTGATTCTGGAAAAATATATTCTTCTTGAAAAAGAGTTTTATCATCTGCTAAAGAATTAATTGTATTAGCAATTGATCTACTAATGGCCTCTAAATTGTATCCTCCCTCTAATGTACACTGTATTCTTCCTTTTGCATAGGTGTTTGCAATTGGAGTCAATTTATTTATTATAATCGAATATGTTTGATTCATAAAACCTAAGGTTGTTAGTTGATCTGAATGATGTGCATCATAACCGGCAGAAATTAATATAAATTCTGGTCGGAACTCTTCAAGCATAGGTAAGATAATTTGATTAAGTCCCATGTCTACACATTGCTGTCCTGAGTAAGGTAAAAATGTGAGATTAACAATTTTTCCTAATTGATGATTTATTCCAATATCTTCGATAAAACAAGTACCTGGATATAATGTTGCAGGATGTTGATGGATTGAAAAAAATAAAATTTCTCCATCATCTTTTCGAGAATTTAATATATCTTCTGTTCCATTACCTGCATGAGCATCAAAATCGACAATAGCAATTTTTTTTATTCCCTTTTCCTTAATTAAATATTCTGCAGCTAAAGCAATATTATTAAAGATACAAAATCCACGAGCATTTGTTGTATTTGCATGGTGACCTGGTGGTCGACATAAGACAAATCCTCGATTTATTTTATTTTCAATAATTGCATCAATAGATGAAAAATTGCCTCCTACTGCATACAGTGCTGCTTGATAGGTATCTGGAGATACGATTGTATCACCAAAATTTCCATCTGCTGCTAATAATTTATTTTTATTTTTGGATTCCAGAGAAATTGCCTCAATATTGTGGATTAAATTAGAAGTATGATTCCATTTAATTTTTTCAGTATCAGCTTGATTAGGAATTATAGTTTTAAAATGATTTTTTTGACTATCACCAAAAATTTCAACTTGCTTTAATTGTTTTATCGTTTCAATAACACGATCCGCTCGTTCTGGATGGTTGCCTGTATTATGTTTTGAATAAATATCGTGATAAACAATACCAACATCTTTCATAATATACACTATTATGATTTTACAATTAATAAACCTGTGTGATGCACAAAATAAAAAGGATCTTTATATATCATTTAAAATTTTAATTTAAATACGGCTAAAGTTTTAATGGTATAAAGAACATATTTAGAAATTAAGGACTATTATGACGGTATTCTAGCTATGGCGAAAATTTTTAAACTAAAATTATGTATAATTGGAGAGCATGCATGTGGGAAAACATCCCTAATAAAAAATTTTGTCGAAAGTGCTTATTCAAAAGATTATCGGCCAACTATTGGTTCCAACTTATTTGTAAAAAAACTTGCATTCAAATCTTCTGATAATGAAGAGTATCATTTTACCATTACTGCTTGGGATATTGCAGGACAAGAACGATGGCAAACCATGAGACACACTTATTACCGTGGTGCCCAAGGTGTATTCATAGTGGGGGATTTAACTCGAAAAAATACTTTTCATCAAATTGAAAAATTTTGGGTAGATGATTTTAGAAAAACTATGGATTTTGATGTTCCAATAATTGTTTTGGCAAATAAAAATGATCTACCAAGCGAGATTTCTAATGAAGAAGTACTTAAAATCGGAGAAAGGTGTAAAATTAATAAAGTGTTATTTACTTCTGCTAAAACTGGTCAGCAAGTGAATGAAGCATTTAGTGTAATGATTAAACATTGTATTGGAATTGATGATATAATTCCAATCCCTTTAAAATAATTGTATTACTTTATTATTTTTATAAAATAATCGATATTGGGATATAATTCCAACCTATTTAGTAAATTGGGAAATTTTGAACAAATTAGCTTCTTTGGCATTAAATATATTTACATAAGATAATATGTGGCTGATTTAAAATAAGAGTAAAAATTATTAGGCCCTGTTCCTTTCCATGATATTCAAAAGATTTATGGATCGTTTTAAAATCAATTTTAACACCACGAGATTTATAATCTAACCGTCCGATGCTATAGTCTTTTAAAATTTTATTGATTTTACTAAAATTCATATCACAATGATAAATATACTTATATGATTTTAACATTGGAGTTTTTAGCGCTTTATCACTTGTTAAAAAGGCAATTTTTTCATGAAGGAAGAATAAATTATATTTTAATGCAATATCGTTTAATACATGCGCTTTAATAAAGGCTGGATCTGGTTCATAAATATATTTTTTTGGAAATCTCGATACTTTTATCGGAATATTATCTTGTTTAACCATAGAAATGTTTTCTGGCAATTTGGTAGCAATTATTTGTGGTTTATCTGATTTTTTAAATTTACCAAACCATAACATTGTTTCTTTTACTGATCCCTTGTAAGAAACAACCTCAATATCACAATCAAATTTAATATATGAAAAATTAACTGCAGGTGCGACTTTTACTACAATATTTGGGGTTATTTTTAATAATTTAGCTAATAACGATAATGATGGGCGGTATTCTTCAATTTTAATTGTATGATTTGAATTATATCTACGACTTGGATCAAAAAAAATACAATCTATATTTGATAGCTTGTCTTTAAAATCATTTTGATCGATTAACTCAAGGATATCTCCTTCGATAATCTCAACTTTTTCAAATAGATTATAAACTTTTAAGTTATGTGATAAAATCTTTATAATTTCAGGATCTTTTTCTACGGTTATAACACCCCATCTTAAACCAAGGGCTATGGTATCTCCTCCTATTCCAGAACAAATTTCTAATACATTCTGAACTGATGGAAATGCTTGTTTAATTTTTAAAGTTCTATATTCTGCTAACCATTTGGATGAAGCTTGTTCCAATCCTTCTTTAGTGAATAACATTTGAGAAGCACGAGGATATTTTAATATAGCTTTTGTCCGAATGTGAATAAATTCTAAAATTTCCTTAATTTCACTGTCATTATAACCAATTTTCGTTAAGACTTGTTTTCGTCTTTTTATATCACGAATTTTAATTAATTTATTTGATAAACGTTCATCGAGTTTGATATTCATGAAATCAATTCCATTTAGGGTCTAAAAAATATTTAATGCTATTTTTATTTAAGAAATTTATCCATTGAAATTGTAGTTTTTTTTGATAATTTTCTTTTTTTAAGTGCTGGTTTAATGGAATTTTTCTTTTTATTTGAGTTTACTTGAATATTTGAATAGGATTTAATTTTTTTTGAAAGATTTTCACCAATAAGAGGAACAAGAGCAAGATCTTCTATCTTAGCACTATTGATTTTTTCAATTGTCGTATATCCTGCCTGATATAATTTTCTTGCTTTGATTCGACCAATACCTTTTAATTCTACTAATGGAATTAATGAGGATTTAATTCCATAGGATATACGTTGAGATAAAGATTTGATATTTAGCAGTTGATCGGATGAAGGATAAATTTGTGCTATTTTATATAATGAACGAACTAACCATTTTGCATTATTTACAATACGAAAAATATCTCCTATTCCTATATAATATGATTCTGCAATTTCTTTTTCAGGAATTTCAGAAATCCAATCGCGTAAAATCATTGTCATTTTAATATTTTTTGCGAAATCAGGGAAATTTGGTGAGTCAAATGTGCATAAATGATCTATTATTAAACATTTCGAATTTTTTTCAACAAAATTAATAATCCTTGGGTATTCTTCTTTTCTCAAATAATATTTTTGAATTGATTCTAATCGTGCAATTAAGTTTAGCCAGCTGATAGAATTTAATTTTATTACCTTATTTTTTACAAGTTTTTGAGATAAATTTAAATCTTGGTTTATTTGAATTGCATCTTGCGGAGATATATAAGTTTGAGAGCAAATTTTGCCTAAAACACTTGCGAAAATTATATGATCATGAATTTTATCATTTTCTTGATGCAAATTTTGAATCAAGTTATTTTCTAAGAAATAATCTATAATTGATTGAACTTTTTGGTTAATATTTGCTTTTAGATTGTCTTGATTATTTTGATATTGGCTATTTTCATTTTTCGATTTTTCATTTAGATTTAATTTCTTGCTTTTTTCCCAATATTCACTAGCAGTTGTGAATAGATTTTCAGAAATTAAAGGTAGATTGAGAGGATCAGTTCTTTTTCCATGACTATTTAATATGGGAGATTTTCTTTTTTGAAAATTCTTGATTTTTTGTTCAATATTTATAGAAGATGAGATTTTATTTTCTTTAATTTGATTATTGTTACTACTTTTTATTGTACCTTTTTTCAATTGAGTGTAATATAGAGAGTTTAATAAGAAATCAAATATTTTATTTATTGAATTTGCTGATTTGGATACTATTAAGCTCAATATGTGACTTTGGAGCTGATTATTATTGTCCATTTTACTAAAAATGTTCTCTGGTTTCCCGTTAATATAAGTCAATGCTTGTTGAGTTAATTTTGTAGGGTTTTTTCCGACTATTACGACTTCTCCATAGGGATCATAACCAGGTCGACCAGCTCTACCTGCCATTTGTTTATATTCCATTATGGGGATAAATATGTTACCTTTTTGTGCAGAATATCTGTTTAAAGATTTAATAATTACCCTTCTAGCTGGAGTATTAACTCCTGCTGCTAAAGTTGGTGTACAACAAATTAATTTTATTTTTTTCTTACTATAATATTCAATGATGAATTTTAATTGAGGAAAGCTCAAACCTGCATGATGAAACGCTGTTCCTCCTTTTAAGAATTTACATAGTTTTCTTGAAATTTCTGTATTATCATTACATTCTTTTTTAAAAAGTTCTGAAATTTGGGTAAATTTTTTTTTTTCTTCAATAGTTGAATGTAATTCAACTTTTTGATAGAGATCCTCTGCTAATTTTATTGTATTTCGGCGGGAATTTGTAAATATTAATACTTGTCCTCCTTCTTCTACCATATCTACTGTTAAGTTGGCAATATCATCATAATTTGGTTTTTGATTGATATATCGAATTGTATCATCGTTAAAATGAATTTTTCCATCTATAAAAAATCCTTCTTTAAGTTCTATTGGTCTCCAATCACTATTTATTAATTCAGCATTTAACCAATCTGACAATTCATGAGCATTTTTAATCGTTGCAGATAGTCCAATAATTTGAGTTGTAGGATTCAGATGTTTAATAAGGGTTAGTAAGAATTCAAGTGTAATTCCTCGGTTTTCATCATTTATTAAATGAATTTCATCACAAATAACCATCGCTAAATCTTGGATCTTAGTTATATCATTACGTAGGATAGAATTTGCTTTTTCATTAGTTAATATTATAAGGTCATTATGGAATATTTTATAATCAATTTGATCAATATCGCTTGTTGAAATTCCCACTTTCAAACCAAAATTTGACCAGCTTTTTTTAAATTCTTGAAATTTCTCCAGTGCTAAAGCTTTCAAAGATGTCAAATAGAGGATTTTTTTTGGTTTGGAAACAGAAGTATTTGTTTTTTGTTTTTTTAATTTGAATAATTTTTCTAAAGCTAAAATTTCTGCGATTAGTGTTTTGCCTGAAGCAGTGGGAATGCTTATTATTAAATTGGTATTTCTTAATCCTGCTTTTATTGCCTGCCACTGAATTGGATAAAGATTGTGGATTTTTCGTTGTTTTAGTAAAGATATAATATTTGGATGAATAACTTTTTCATATGGTTTCTCATTTTTAATGGGATCATTTGACATTTTAGAATTCATGTCCATTTAATTTCTATTTCTTAGGCTGTTTTGAGCTATTTGGTAATTTATACAATCCATTTCTTGGACAATAAAGAGTTCCGTCTTTATACCATTGTTCAAGAGATTGTTGTACAAATAGCTTTGTCATACCCTCAATGCTTGATAAAGGTTCAAAAATATCATCAAGAGTTAATCCTTGAACGGGATCTTCTGTTTGTAATTCTCGAATTTTTTCTAATATTAAATTTAACTTGTTTCGTTTATTTGAAGAAACACCAGTTAACATCATATCCATATCAATCCTTCCTGTTTCTTCATCATATCCAATATCGCGTAAGGATCGTTCTAATAATTTAATAATGGCTTGGGTATGTTCTACAGTGACAAAATCCTTTAATCCCATTTTTGCATATGCTTCACTCATTCTAACCATACCATCTAAAGTTCGTGCCACTATGCTCACAGTGGCTGGATTATCGGGATTAGAAGAGCGCATTTTAACATAAAAATTTTGAATTTCACTTGCAGCCTCTCGAGTTAATTTTGGATGACAATTATTTTTGCAATATTGTATATATTTTTTAAATAATTCCATTGGGATGAATTCTTCCCTTTTCGCTTGTTTTTGTGCCTCATCCTCTTCTGTAAAGGTCTCATCATATCCTTGCATATGATTATTTAATATATATTCGGCTATTCTAACATCATTATTCCTTTCAGGTATATCTCGCACTATAAATATTAGATCAAATCTTGAAAGAATAGGGGCGCCCAAATTAATATTGGCCGAAGCTGATTCGTGATCATTCCATCGACCATGTTTTGGATTTGCTGCTGCAATAATCGCAGTTTTTGCTTGAAGGGTTGCAACAATTCCGGCTTTGGCAATTGAAACAGTGTTATGCAAAACTAATCCACAGCTAGCAAAATTATGCGTTGGTTCAATTGTTAAGTCATAAACTTGATTTGTTGGAGATTTTAAATTAGAAAATTCTATTTTATTAATTTTATTAATTTTTAACCACCGATATTGGAGTGATGCTTCCAATTGTTTAATATCATTTCGAATTTCTGCTGAGTAATTAGTATGGAGTGATTGTTCAATAATTTTTTTTATTATAGGTTTAACAATCTGTTTTGTTGCACCATGTTTCTTTTTTATATGTTGCCAAAAATAGGATTTACCTGAGATATTGAGATTTTCCATACATTTTACTAATAATTCGATTGATTTTGGAGGTACAATATCATGGTGACGATTTGTATTATTTGATTTATCTACTAATCTAGAAAATCTTTCACGTTTTAATAATGTTTTTTGTCCGATTAACTCATTAAATAAATTTAATGAATCTCCTCTTATATATACTTTATATCGTATTTTATTTTCTTTTGATTTAGGTGTTTGATAATTTTCGCTTACTATTCTAGTTGAAACACCTAAAACTAAAAGTAAATCTTGATAATCTTCGGCTAATCGCTTTGAAATCGTGGAATATGCACAAGCAGTTGATTCTACACTTCCATCTCCATCAAAGGCGGCAGCTAAAAAGTTACATATGTGTTCTTTTTCTACTCTAAACAAAATAGGACTAATTCGTTTTTGTTCTGCTTTCTTAAACATTACAGGAAAATTCAATAGTAAAAAATTATACACATCTTTTGATATTATTCTAACAGTTCGATTATTAAGTGTATTATCTATTGGGTCTATTGAAAAAAGATTTTTGATCAATGAAATCATATCTTCAATAATTAGTTTATTCGTATTACTTAAACCAACTTCATATGATGATCCAGCATAATTATATCCTTCAGCTATATAATATCCTAAAAATTTAGCAAAAGATGGTGTAAAATTAAGTGGTAATGAGATTTCTTTTCTTCCAGTTAAAGGAAGATATTTTAGATTTGTATCCCCTGAAAAATGATATTGGATCAGGGCTGGTGCATATTCGTCTACTTCTAAATTTTGAGCTTCTATAGTAGTAATTCCGTTTTTACCTTGAATGAAAATAGGATGTTCAGGAGTTACGGTTATTTTTCTACCGTTAGAATAATGGATTTCATACATCTCTATAGGTGCAATATGTTTGCTTGCTCTATTAATATTAAATGTTTTCATTGTGTTTGAAATAAGATCAAAACTGTGAATAGGTAATTGATTTTTTGATAAATCTAAAATTTGACAATTTTTCCCTTGAATAATATCATCTTTTTGATTATTCATTAAATCTTCAATATATTTTCCAATTTCATATTTTTGTCCATTTGCTAACATAATTTCAAAATCATAACTATATGATTGCTGCTCCATAGCTTCATGTATTGCTGATCGGTCTTGGTTTCGCATTTTGTCGAATTCATCAATACAGGCAGTTCCTCCTGATGCTAAAACTAAGGCTCCTGCTTCTAATTGCATTCCTGTGTTATCACTTTCTTTGATGACAGCAGCGGTATTATGTGTAATAAAAAGATTTGCTAAAAAATTATGATTGTTAGGTACAGTTAAATCATAAACATAATCATCATCAGTTGAATGAATTTCAATTTGTTTGATTTCATCCCAATATATATCGGATTTACATAAAATAATAAGTTCCTTTATTTTTTCTTGATAAAATTTATCTTGTTTTTTAATTTCATTTAAAATTTCATTCAATTCATTAGAAAATTTATCAGAAAGCTGAGATTTAAATTTTTCGCGCAAAATCATGATTTTTCCTGCAGATATAGGTGTTTTTCGATTTTTCGTAAGAAATAATTCATAATATTCAGATTTGGTTATTTGTAGGATTTCTTTTAATTTTTTATTTGAAGTATAATTCAAAATTTCTTTATACAGAGAATTTTTAAAATCAATTGGAAGGATTATTTTATGATTTTTCCAATTTGGGGTTAATATTTTAAGATATTTCTTTAATGATTCAATAGATATTGATTTATATTCATTATATGGTGAAAATGAACCTTTATGGCCTGTAAACAGAGAACTAGGTTGATGATAAAAGTGTATTATCTTATTGAAAATTCGTCTTATATTTGGAATATTATCATAATTTGAATGTTTTTCGCGATAAAAACTACAGGATAATTCCAATTTTTTTTTTTTTTCAGGGTGTGAAAAACCGATATTTCTTTTAAATATTAAAAAATCGCCAAATTGAGAAAAGCTTAATGTATATTTTAATAATTTTCCCACAATTTTTGTTCCATCTTTTTTTATTGAAGTTGTAGAAGAACGGACTTTTAAAAAAGAAATGATACCAAGTTTGCATAATGCATACCTAACAAAATTTGTAAGTGCTTTACTAGTAGATACAAAACCTATTTCGTGGGAATGATCTTTAGGTATAGAAATCCAACCGTCTCCATCATATAAACCCTTTATCATTTCAAAAAGATATTTTTCTGGATAGAAAAGAATGGAATTATTAGGGTGTAATAAATTAGATTTTGGGGAAGGAGATAACCCAAAAAAGTGAAAAATATGATAAATTAGCTTTGAATGGATTCGATATTCGGTTGGTCTTGTTTCATTTCCTTCTGTGATTGAACAATGTAAATTGAGTGATGAAAAAAAATTTTTGAAGAAAATTAATAATTCAGGTTCACGATTTGATAAGCCTATAGATATTCCTCCATAGCTTCCTTCATGTTTACCTTCGGAAACTCTTCCATCTCCCATCAAAATACCCAACATATAAAACCATTTTTCATCGAAATATTTTGGAATTATTATTGTCTGATCATTTTTTATTTGTACCGAAATTGTTTCTGGTAATATTTCTTCAATTTTACCATTTGAAATTTCGCAAATTTCTCTAAATTTTGAAAAAGAAATAGATCCTTTAGTAGTTTTAGATGTCCAATTAAAAATTGTAGATTCTGATACATTTAGTTTTTCAGATAATTCTTTATTATTGAATCCTTTTTTATTTTTTATAGAATCAAAAATATTTTTGATCAGTAATTCAATATTTAAAATGGTTATTTTACCTTTATAAGATTTTAAAATAGAATAAATTGTTGGAATTGAAATTTCTTTCATATTTTTTAATTTTTGGGCAATAGCGACTTTATTTCCAATTTTAAGTTCTTCGGCTGATTTCCAAATAATGCCTTTATCTTTATCAATAATTTTTAATGGAGTTTGAGGGGTTAACTTTAACTTTTTTCCCGTTTTCGTAGTAATTGAAACTATTTTATGAGGGCTTTTTATTTTCCAGAAACGTGAAATTTTATCAGGTATGATTTTTAGATCGGTTGATTTTAAAATTTTGTGAGTATCATTTAAATTTTCAACATATTCCATAGTTTCGTTATAAACATTAATTTTTTGAGATTGAAATTTAGATTCGACAACATCCTTGATATTCTGAATTTTATTATCAAAAATTATTTCAGTGTCGCCAGAAACGCACAATCCTGCGGCTGAAGCTCCCTTACCTGACGTATATACGGATCTTTGAGCGATCTTGGCACAATTTTGAAGTATTTGTGATTTACCTGTTCCTGGATCTCCCATGAAAAGTACATGGATATCTCCCCGTAATTTACTTCCATCCTTTTTTAATTTTTGATTTCCCCCAAAAAGCGATAATCCCGCTGCCATCTTCAAATGTTCATATCCCAATATTGCTCGAGCAATAGATCGAGTGACTTTACGTTGGATCATTGGCTCTTGGGATAAGGATAAAATTTCGTCAATATCTTCTTGAGTAAGATCTAGTTCCTCGTCCGTTTGTTTAATCCCCTCAATATTATTACAAAATAATTGGATATGAAAAACCGTGGAAAGTCTCCCCCGTTGATCTTCTTTTGGGACTGATTTCAAGATACCCATAATTTTGACCCGTTCACCGGGACGAACAGTATCAACTAATTCATTGTGAATGATAGCTTGGAGTGTTTTTGGAATATCTCCTGGTCGTAGATCTTCAGGTGCTTCTTGAAGGGTAATCATTTGATGATTGATAAATTCTGATTGCATGGTATCGACTTTAAAATCTCGCTTATTTTTGCAATTGGGGTTTGTACATTCCTGTGGCGCACTTAATTTTGTAGTAGTTTGCTCTTCTTGCATAATATTTCCACAGATCGGACATTCAAAAGTAGCATTGGTGATTTTTGGCCTTACTACAGAGGCTCTTATGATAATTCCCTTGATAAATAATAATTTGTCAATATGTTTTGCCCTAATTAAATGTAAGGGTACTTCATTTGAGTTATTATGGGTTGAAATTCGAATTGTGTATTCATCATTAGGATTGAAGCGTCCTCCTGCATCAATACGAATAATATTTTTAAATGATTCAGCAGCTTCTTGCAATGCTTGTTCAGGTTGAATTTTTAGATAATTTGCTAATGGAGGATTAAAATGTAAAATATCTTCAAATAATATAGTAATATGGTTGTCAGATCGTGCATAGGCTTCGCTAATTTTCTGTCGATACTTGAATTCGTTTGGTATTTCTTCAAAATTTTTTAAAAAATCTTCAAAATCTGAAGTTGGATCTGCTGGTGGGGAATCTGATTCTATTACCATATTATTATTTCTCAAATTTTTTTTTTTTAATTATTTTTATTAGTCTTGTTAAGTTGAATTTAGTCGGAAAATAAAATAATTCTATTAATCCATTAGTCAATACTTTTTAAATTCAATAATAAAATGAATATTATTTTTAAATCTTTTAAATATCTAATGAGATAGAGTTTTTTAGATTAATTAAACGATGTACTCTGTGTAATATCACTTTTATTATACAATTGAGAAATTTTGATATTTTTTATATGGTCATTTGCTCATTTAATATAATTGTATCTAATTCTTTTTTTACGATTTTTCATTAATAAATACATTACTAAGGTATTACAAAGTAATTTTAGAGGATTGAATAAAATTTATGTCTCTTGAAAATAAAACCGATAATAATGCAGAAACCGTTAAATCTCAAAACAAAGATAAGTTATCTTCCTTGGAAATACAATTTAATAAATTAAAATCACGAGATTTTCGCTATAGAAATGATGCGATTAAAGAATTAGGAAGAATGAAAGAGGATGAAGCTCGTCAAAAATTATTTGACATTGCAAAATCAAAAGATTGGGATGAACGATTACGTGTTTTGGCACTTGAATCACTAGGTAGGAGAAAACGAGGACATGAATTACAAAAACTTCTTCAAGATCTTGCAAATGAAGACAATCAAAAACGAGAAATTAGAAGAACTTGTTTAACTCAACTTAGTCGATATAAAGATCCAAAATTAATTAGTACCTTTGCAAATGCTTTATCTGATGATTATCGTTTTATTCGTTTTTGGGCAGTTCGAGGATTGATTAAAATTCAAAATATAAAATCGGTTTCTGCTTTAGTAAAAGCATTAGGTGATCCTGATGAAGAGATCCGAAAAGAAGTCAATACTCATATTGAACGGGAAGGTGAAATGGCCATTCCTGCCTTAATTAAAGCATATAACTCAGAAGATGCAAATGATTTTCTCAAATATGGTGTTATTGGGTTATTGGGGAGAACTAATAGTTCAGAATCATTAGATACATTAATAAAAGCATTATCCGATGATGATGAAAGAGTTGTTACTCTTGCGATTCGAGCCTTAGGAAAATTAAATAATCCAGATGCAATAACACCCTTAATTAAGTTATATGCTACTAATGAAAAGAAAAGGCGATCAATCCAAAGCGCTCTTTTTAGAATCGGACAAGATAGTCTTGAAAATGAAAAAATCTTAATTTACCTTCTTGCATCGCTTTTACTCGAAAAAGACCAAATATTTCCTACTTTAGCAGTTTCACTATTTAGCAAATTTCCAAATAGTTATATTATTTTGGGTGAAATAAGTCATGATCCTGAAATAGATGAGAATTTTAAACTTAAAATCAATGAAGTTATAGAAAATTTATCATAAAATTATATTGAATTTTTTTTTTAACATTTTCAAATAGAGAAAATTTTTTTTTTATTCTTTCATATTTATAATTAGTTTGCCAAATAAAAAATATGTCCGTCGAATGCCAATTTTAGGTGGTACGGATGAAAAAGAAACAATAACTTCTCCTGAAATAAAGGAATTGAATGTTCAAGTTGATGGAAAGGAAGATTCATCTCAAATAGTCAAGGAAGCGGAATTAATAAAGAAAATATTTTTAGTGCCTGCAGGTTACCCTATTACGCCTTACGATGCACCAGGTAGAACTATGGTTTCTATCAATAAAGATATTAATTTATTCCAAGCCTATGCTATTGAACAATGGATGGGATTAAATGTAAAAATGGGCGACTATATTTTTGATCAATTATTACTTCCAGATTTTGCATTTAAAGTTAAAAATATCATTCCTCAAACATCTAAAAGAATAGGTCCTGATACTAACTTCATTATTGTTCAAAATAAACGTTTAAAACAAAAATTTAAGCCCATATCCTTTGAAGAAGTTGTAGGAAATAAAAAAGCTATTGAAAAAGCAGAAATAATTATTGAATACTTAAAAGATCCTAAAAAATTTGGAGATTGGGCTCCAAAAAATATATTATTTTATGGGCCTCCTGGTACAGGCAAAACTTTAACTGCAAAAGCCATTGCTTCAACTGCTAAATGTTCCTTTATCGCAAAAAAGGGAACTACTCTGATTGGGCTTCATGTGGGGGATGGTGCTTCAAAAATCCATGCGTTATTCCGAGAAGCTCGTAGTTTGAAGCCTGCAATTATTTTCATCGATGAAATCGATTCTATCGCTTTAAATCGTAATTATCAGAATGTTCGTGGAGATGTAGTAGAAGTTGCAACGGCATTGTTATCTGAATTAGATGGTTTAGATCCAAGTGATGGGGTTATAACTATTGCTGCAACTAACGGAATTGGCTTATTAGATTATGGAATTCGAAATCGGTTTGAAGAAGAAATTGAATTTCCCCTCCCCTCAGAAGAGGAGCGTAAAACTATGTTAGAATTATTTAGTAAAAAAATACCTCAAAAAATCGAAATAGATTTTAATTCTATTGCCAAATTAACTGTTAATTGGAGCGGAAGGGCTCTTCATGAGAAATTAATAAAAATTGCAGTTCATCGTGCAATTCGTAAAAAAATGGCATCAATCACAACTCAACAACTAAAGGATATCATCAATGAAGAAAATTGTAAAAATAATGAAAAAAAAACTTCACTTAATCTATTTTCATAATTTCATTTGCATTAAAAAATAATCTAAAAGGTTCTATATGCTTTATTTTATCAGTTCGAAGAATTGAAGGCAGATTATTTTACACAATACAAATTATAAAGGAAATATAGGATTGAAATATTCCAGTTATCCCTCCTTCCAAAAAAACTGTTCAAGTAAATCGATTTTTTTAAAATTTTTGACATTTTAATTGCCTGATTTATGATTTTAAGTAATCTTGAGTATTATCTATTCTTTAGAATTTGAAAAAAAGTTGTTATTATAGATCAAAATAGATATTATTTAAAGAGGATTGGAGTGAAATTCGAATAAATTTGTTAGAAATTAACTAATATGTGATTTTTCTTTAAAAAAAAAGGGCACCTATGAGGTTCTATCAAGATTTATATTATTCATTATTTTCGTATTTTTGTAAATAT
>CAYPTZ010000015.1:0-7861 GCA_964413395.1 uncultured archaeon
ATCAATTCCACTTTTATTTATAAAAGGAATAACATAATTTTTTTCAATATCTGTCCAGATTGCTCCACCAAGGCGGAAGAATTTAGGTATTTTTGGTTCTCCATACACAATAATCTTGCTAAAATCAAAAATTTTTAGCTCTCTGGGTATTTTCTTATATGATTTTAATGAAATTGTTAGATTTCTATTTAATTCGTTTATAATATCTTGAGATAATGTATGGTCTACATAAATTTTGAAAATTTCTGGATTTGTTTGATGATTCAACGATAAATCTAACACTACATCCCATATTTCATAAAAATTTTTAATATTAAAACCAGAATTGATTAATTTTGGTACAATTGGATTTAATTTAAGACCATTTTCTCCCATTCGAATCATATCTTCCATTTTAGCCCTTCGAATTGCATCCCTAATCTCCTGTAATCGTTTCTCACCTGATTTGAAAACATCTTGTTTAATTTGGTCGATATCTTGCCAGTTAGGATTTCTATTAAGCATATATTTTAAAATTTTAATTAATGTTTGATTAGTTTTACCTTTTCGGGTAGGATCAAAATCAATTAAAGAAAGAATTTCTGCCATCTTATTGTATTCATCTGAATTAAATAATGGTTGGGAATTAGGGAGATTTAACCAAACTCGTGTTAAATTTCTGTTTAGGTTCTTTGTTCCCAAACATAAATAAGACCACCTATCTTCTTCTATTGTTTTTTGTGATGGGTTTTCAAAATAAGAAATATAGACTGTTGGAAATATATTAAAGTCATCTGAATTGATATAGTCTTTTTTCCATTGAACATCAGTGATTTTATCTAAATTTATTTTAATCCAATCTTTTAAACAATTAGCCGCATCTTTAGCTTGATCATAGGGATTTTCAGGGATTCGTTCTACTCCAATTTTTTTAGTAAGGACTTCAATTTCATTTGTAGTGCTATTTCGATATTTCCAATAACCATTTCTACGAATTTCAGTAAATGTTCCTCTTTTTAATTCAAGTAAATAAATAGCATCAGAGAGGAGAATAAGAAAATCAATTTGGCGATCTTTCTTTCCAAGAGGTGTAAATTCTAAAAATATAGTTGCATTCTGGAATTTTTTCGATTTTTCTATCCATTTTCGTATATCTCGATGTTGATAATTTGTTTTAGATCCTACTTTTGAAAAGATTTTTACCATTTTTGTCACTAAATTCTTGTTCTTATTGTTCAATAAATCCTATAATTATATAAACATAATTTTTCAAGATTTAATGTCGATATTAAATCGCCTAATAATTGATATATTTAGCCAGAAAACCAAAAAATTAATAATTTTCTTGATTAAAAAGGAAAAACATTAATAATTTGTTGTCTAGCTTCTTTTCTAAGAAGAGAAACGAAATCACAATAAATACAATTTTCAATGTATTTTATTGATTTCGATTTTCTGAAGGTTTTATAAGAAATGTTGAGACTTTCAAAACTTATTTTGAAATTGAGAAATTATTTTTCTTAATTTTTCGATGTCTTTTTCATTAATACTGATTTCTTTGATTTTTTCCTCTTTAAACTTCTCCTCTGGGTCATAATTAAAAAAGAATTCATCTCTATTTTCATGGATTATAGATTCAATTAATTTTTTGAAGATTCTCAATTATTTCATTTATAAAAAAATTTATCATTAAATTGAAAAATAATAAAATGAATCAGCATTTAACTTAAGTATTTCAAAATTGAGGTAATTCCCACGGAAAATATAAGATCTGATAATTCTATTCATAAGGTTACTTTAAAAAATGGTCAAACTTTCTTGCTTCGTTCTATTAAAAAATCAGATCTGAATGGAATTTGGTTAAATTTTAATCATGTAGTGGAAGAAGGTGTATATTTACCAGTTTATACTCCTGTAGTGTCAGATTGGGAAAAAAATACATGGTATCAAGAATTAAATCAAGCACGAAATCTTTGTTTGGTTGCAGAAGATCCAATAGTAGGAAGCAATAACCCTATAGCAGGACAAATAACCATTGAAAATGTTCCTTGGGAAGCAGCAGATCACGTAGCAATTTTGGGTATAATAATTCGGAAAGAATATAGGAATATCGGATTAGGTTACGCCCTAATCGAATATGCAAAAAAGGTCGCATTAGCACAGGGAAAAATGAAATTGATTCTTTCAACATTTACCTCAAATCAGCAAGGAATTTCTTTATACAAAAAATGTGGTTTCAACTCCGTTGGTGTCTATAAAAACCAATATTTAATACAAGAAAAGTTCATTGATGAATTATTAATGGAATGTTTTTTATACAATTTACAATAAAAATATCATAATAGATTTATTAATATAAAACTAATCAATAATAATTTAGGATTTCAATAAATATAATAAACAAGATCGATATTTATAAAAAACGAAAATTCGCAAGGAGTAATATTAATGTCAAATGATGTTCCTGTAATGAAAGTGTTTTTCTCTGGTGAAGGCGGTGTAGGAAAATCAACGATGATTGAGCGTATAGTCACAGGACAATTTAATCCTAATTTGATCATGACAATTGGTGTCAATCATGCAGTGAAAGATATGCAAACGACAGATGGTAGAAATGTTACTTTGCAAATCTGGGATATTGGAGGGGAAGATCGTTTTAAGTTTGTATTGGAAACATATATTAAAGGATCCACCGCAGGAGTTGTTGCTTTTGATACTTCACGATTATCTTCTTTTCTACATCTATCAAATTGGTTGGATGTAATTCGAAAAGTATTACCAACTCAACCCATTTTCCTTATTGGGATGAAATCAGATTCAACAAATGCGAATTTAGACCGAGATGTATATCAAGAAATTATCGATAAATATCATCTTGAAGATTTAATTTTTACCAGCAGTAAAAATGGAGAAAATATTGATACAACATTCCAAAAACTTGCAGATTGTTTACCTGTAATTCCTGAATACTACCGAAAGAAGCAAAGAAAAAACCTTTCTGAGTAAATTTCTTCATTTCGTTCTTTATTTTTCATAACACATCTATAGATATATTAAAATTACATTTTTATAATAGGGAACTAATGAAATTCAAATAATCGAATTATAGCAAAAATAAAACTACTTTCTATGCCTCCTTCTAGAGAAAATTCAAATATTGAAGTTTTTTCATTATGTTAACGGGATTCAAGCATAACTGATAGTGTTGTGAATTTTAGGACATCTTATTTGTTTCTATCTCTAAAACAAAAATAAATAATAAATTCTTTAATAATTTCTAAAACTAATATCATTATATCAAAAAACAAAGTTGAAAAACACAATAGTGTGAAAAATAATGGCAAAAAATTCAAAAAACTTGACAATTTTCATCTTAGGATTTTTTTTATTACCAGTTGTAATGATTGAAAGTAATAAAATGATGGAATTAAATGAAAATTTTTATAATGATACACTGGAGTATGGTGATAATCTACTTAAAACTTCAGCAGAAATTGGAGCTTTAACCTACTCATCATTTTTTGGAGGTACTGGTGGTGAAATGGGAACAGCAATTGCACTTGATACAACAGGATGCATTTATATAGTTGGAGATACAGGAAGCTCAGATTTTCCTATTACATCAGGAGTGTATGATGGAACATATAACGGTGGTTCGGATATTTTTGTATCTAAATTTAGTGCGGATGGTTCCACGTTAGAATATTCCACGTTCATTGGAGGTACGGGAAGTGAATATACTGGAGAAATTGTTGTGGATAATAGTGGAAATGTATATATATTAGGAATGACAAATAGCATAGATTTCCCAACTAGCTCTGGTGCAATAGACAGCACCCATAATGGAGGATTAGATATTTTTGTATGTAAACTCAATCCTGATGGAACGGATCTATTATATTCTACATATTTAGGAGGTTTAGGTAGCGAGTATGGATATGGTCTTGCAGTTGATGGAACAGGCAATGCATATATCACAGGTAGAACTCAGAATAGTACAATAAATTATCCGACAACAGCTGCCTTCAATGAAAGTAATAGTGGAGGTTTTGATATATTTGTATCCAAAATTAATAGTGATGGAACAAATTTAGAATATTCAACATTCATTGGGGGATTAGGAAATGATTTAGCTTATGCCATTGATATCGATAATGCCGGGTGTGCATATATTACAGGGGGTACAGCAGAAACAAGTACCCTTTTCCCAACAACCTCTGGCGCTTATGATGAAACTTATAATGGAGGTACCACCGATATATTCTTATGTAAAATTAATACTGAAGGAACTGCCTTGGATTATTCTACATTTATCGGAGGTTCAGGTAGTGAAACTGCCAGAGATATAACAATTGATGGGAATGGAGATATTTTCATAACAGGAACTACAAGTAGTGCCAATTTTATAACAACCGCAGGGGCACTAAATTCAACTCTGTATGGGACGAATGATATATTTATATGCAAATTTAGTGCGGATGGAACAACTCTTGAATATTCAACCCTGATTGGAGGATCAGATGATAGTGATCAAGCATTTGAAATAGTTATAGATAATGCCGGGTGTGCATATATAATAGGAGAGGTTCAAAGCCCAGATTATCCCACTACGGTAGGTGCATTAGCAGAATCTAACCCTGGTGGATCGAGTTCAGGATTTTTAAGTAAAATAAATCATGACGGAACAGTATTAGAATATTCAACCTATCTTGGAGGTTCTGGAACAGATTGGTGCCAAGACATTGAAATTAATGCAGATGGAGCAGTTTATTTAACTGGGTATACAGACAGCTCTAATTTTCCATCAACAATGAATGCTTATGATGATAGCTATAATGATGGTCCAGGGGAGGCTTTTCTCTCCATTTTCAATATAGTTCCCGATCTCTCACCAATTGCATCATTTAGTGCAAATAAAGCGACAATAGATGTAAATCAATCAATATCATTTACCTTTACAGGTAATATGGGAAATTCACCTGCAATCCTTGAATGGAATTTTAATGATGGAACAGGAATTGTTGTAGATATCAACCCAAGCCATAAATTTACCTTAGTTGGCAACTATATTGTGAGCCTTACGATTACTGATTTGGATGGAGATACAGATACATCTACAATGTCAATTACAGTTCAAGAACCAGAAACTGGAGGATCTGAAGAAGACACAGGACCATTTAAAATTCCAGGTTATTCACTTGAATTAATGGTAATATGCAGTGTTATGATAATGGGATTTAAAATTAAAAAGAGAAGAAACTAATATTTTTTTTTCTTGAAATTTTTTCTTCCATTTTTTATATCTTAATTATTTTTATCTTTATTTTCAAGCCTAATGTGTATTTTATAATGGAAAAAGATTTTATCTTCCTCATTTATTAGGAAATTAATGAAATTAATTTTCTATATAATTATATCTTGGTTGTTAATATCCACTGGATATGCATTAAGACAATTATATAATATTTTTAGAGCTCCAAAAGATTCCCCAAAGAATTTTTTAAAAAATAATAATGAATTACATAATCCAAAAGAAAAGATCATATTCATCGGAGATAGTTTAACGCATGGAACTATGAGTATCAATTATATAAATATGATTAAAAAGAATTTGGGAGAGAAGAAATATACTTACATAAATGCAGGAATAAATGGAGATCATACATATAATATTTTATCTAGAATTCAAGATATTATTAATTGTCAACCAGATATTGCCATAGTGCTTGCGGGGACAAATGATGCATTGGGTATATATTTTAAAAACCTCATAAAATCAACAATGAAGAGAAAAAACTTAATAGAAATTCCTTCAGATGAAGTTTTTATAAAAAATATGAATCAAATCATTCAAAAATTAAAAGAAAAAACATCAGCGAAAATAATACTACTTTCTATTCCTCCATTTGGAGAAAATCCAAATACTAAAGCATTTGCATTGAGTAAACGATATTCAAACATACTGGAAAATATTGCCAAAGAAAAAAATATCACATTTCTTCCAGTATTCAGAAAAATGAAAGAAAAATTAAACCAGAAAAATGATGGAACATCATCCAATCCAAAATATTCTTTTCAAGATTTTCATAAATTGGTAGCTCTAGCTCCAATGAAGAAGATATTCCTATTCAAATCTTTTGATAGAATATCTAAAGATTGGGGTTTTAATTTATTAATTGATCAAATTCACCTTAATTCAAAGGGTGCTAAAGTAATTGCAGAGTTAATTATTAATTTGATACAATCAAAAAATTTTAATGGTAATTATAGTATATCTAAATGATTATTCAAATTCAATCGTTGATGGAGGTTTATTCGATATATCGTAAACTACTCGATTTATTCCATTTACTTCATTGATAATTCGAGTACTAATTTTTTCTAACAAATTCCAATCTAGATGAGCAAAATTTGCAGTCATTGCATCTTTACTTTGAACAATTCTAAGAGCACACAGATTTTCGTATGTACGGTAATCTCCCATAACTCCTACTGATTTGATAGGTAAGAAAACAGCAAACGCCTGCCAAACATCATCATATACTCCCGCTAGCTTAATTTCTTCAATTACTATTGAATCTGCTTCCCGTAAAATCTTAAGTTTTTCTTTTGTAATATCACCAATACACCTTACCGCTAAGCCAGGACCAGGAAAGGGATGACGATTAACAAGATCAACAGGAATTCCTAATTCTCTTCCTAACTTTCGGACTTCATCTTTATAGAGATCTTTTAATGGCTCAATTACTTTTAATTTCATATTATCTGGAAGAGCCAAATTGTGGTGCGATTTTATTTTACTCGAAGTTTTTCCTCCGGAACCTGATTGAGACTCGACGCGATCAGGATAAATCGTCCCCTGAGCTAAATAGGATACATTTTCGTGAGTTTTTTCTAATTCGAGTGCGGCTTTATCAAAAACTTCAATAAATGTATGTCCAATTATTTTTCGCTTTTCCTCAGGATCAGATATATCTTTTAATTTGGATAAGAAATCTTCTTCAGCATCAACTAAATGGAAATTTTCAAACTTAAATTTATTTTGAAACCAATTACATACTTTGCTAACTTCATCCTTTCTTAATAAGCCATTATTTACAAAAATCGGATGGACTCTATCACCTATAGCTTTATGCAAAAGTACTGCAACAACTGAAGAATCTACTCCGCCAGAAAGTCCTAAGATAACTTGATCAGCACCTACTACTTCAACTATATGTGCAATTGATTCTTCAATTAAATTTTCAATTTTCCATTCTTTTTTACCTTTACAAATATTAAAAAGGAAATTACTAAACATCAATTCTCCATTTTGTGTGTGGTTTACTTCAGCATGAAATTGAAAGGAATAAATTTTTTTTTCAATATTTCCCATGGCTGCAATTGGGCACGTTTCAGTTGATGCAAAAGTTATAAATCCATCTGGTAAGAACTCAACTTGATCTCCATGTGACATCCATACTATTTCTTTCTTCTCTAATCCTTCAAAAATATAATCTGTAACAACTAAATCCAAATTAGCTTTTCCAAATTCCTTATTTTCATGAGGAACAACTTTTCCCTTATAATGCTCTCCTATGATATGATGACCATAACAAAGCCCTAAGAGTGGAATTTTTTCTTCCTCAACATATTCCCAAAAATCTTGATTAGGATGTGGAGCATTTTCTTCATAAACAGAAGAAGGCCCTCCAGAAAGCACAATTCCAATGGGATTAATATCTTGAATTTTAGATTTTGTTGTATTATAGGGAAGGATTTCAGAGTAAACCCCAAGATCTCTTATTCTTCTGGCGATTAAATGCGCCAATTGGGATCCGAAATCGAGAACAAGTATAGTGTCCATGTAAATAGTAATTGAAAATAATTAAAAAAATTTCTT
>CAYPTZ010000015.1:7961-15113 GCA_964413395.1 uncultured archaeon
GAACAAGTATAGTGTCCATGTAAATAGTAATTGAAAATAATTAAAAAAATTTCTTATTGATCGATAATTTTCAATATAAAAAATAGTAGAAATTTATTATTTAGTTGATTTTTAGGAAGTTGATTTTTTAGACTTTGACTTTTTGGTGGTTTTTTTTTTTTTAGCGGATGATTTCTTGTTGGAAGTTTTCTTCACAGATACTGGTTTAGGAATAGTTTCTTTTATATTTTCAATCTCAGTTTCAACTTCAGGTTTAACCTCAGTTTCAACTTCAGGTTTAACCTCAGCTTCAACTTCAGGGTTCACCTCAGCTTCAACTTCAGGTTTAACCTCAGCTTCAACTTCAGGGTTCATCTCAGTTTCAACTTCAGGTTCGAAATCTTTATTAAATTCATCATAAAATCGTTGATACATTAGTTTTTTAGAATCTATTTTTTCTTCCTTCAATAATTCCGTTAAAATTTGATTTATTTCAGCTCGATTTAATTCTTGAGAAATAAATTTTTTCAATTTAGGATTTTTTGGATTTTGAATAAATAATTGAAATAGGGTTTTAGCGATAGGTTTTCCAATTGCAATTAATGCTTTCATTGAATATTCCCGAACTTCATCGTACATATCGGAAGTTTTTCGAAGTAATTCAGGAGCAGCCCGAGGATCTTTCAGCTTCACTAAAGCTTTTGCAATATCTCGACGAACATACCAATATTTATCAATTTTTAATAATTTTATTAAATGAGGCACAGCAGAGTTATCCCCAATTTTTCCAAGTGCTAATGCTGCAGCACAACGAACCGCTCCATCAGATTCATCATTAAGTGCTTTAACTAAAGCAGGGATCCCTTCAGGTACTTTAATTTCTCCAATTGCCTTAATAGCACTCACAATTATATCACTAAATTTTATGCCTTCTTCTTTTATTTTTTCCGAAGCAGCTGTCTCATCAATGATATCTGCATTATTTGGATCTCCACCCATAGAATATCTTCTTTGAGAAGGATCGACCATTTTCATTAACGAAGGAATTGCCATTGGATTTTTTAATTTTCCTAAACTCCAACATGCATTTGATTTTACATAAGGATCTGAATCAGTTAAAGCTTCATCAAGTGCTTCTAAAACATCATCAAATTGAGATGCATCATTTATTTTTCCTAAACTTCGAGCTGCAGAATTTCGAACAACAGAATCTTCATCCGATTTTAATAAAGAAATTAATATTGGAATAGATTCACTAATTTTTTTCTCTCCAGCTTGAAATATATTTTTCTTTTTTATAGCTAAATCATCAGAATTCAAATTAGCAAGTATTTCTTCAGTTTCAGACATCTTCAATTACCCATTTTTTCCAATTATTTTTAATTTCTTTCTGTAAAACTTAAATTTTTACTTTTAAAAAATTAGAACTGATATAAATTTAACATATCATTTTATAAAATTATATATTGATATCAGATAAATAATAAAGGATAAATAATTCATGAAAAAAAAGATTAATATTGAAGTTTCAGATTCTTTAAATGATTTATTTCAGTCTGATATTACTGATCATAAGAAGTTTACACCTAAAAAGCAAAATAAAATCAACAATTGTCTTCAATGCCCCCCTAAAATATCAAAAGTATTTGTTACAACAAAAGCTTTTCAAGACATGATACTTATGACAAAAGCAGCTAATGAAATTAGTCGTGAAATATGGGGAGAAAAATCACCAGATATGGAAATATTTTGTTATGTATTAACTGATTCTAATCAAATTACCAAAGAAAATCCCGGAAGAATTACAGAAATTTATATTCCAAAGCATAGAGCATCTGAAACAGCAGTCTATGTATCAAAAGATTCCATTATAGAAGTTCAAAACTATATTAAGCAAAACAATAAAATAATTTTAGGATGGGCACATAGCCACGGTCATTTTGAAGTCTATAGTTCAAAAACAGATGATAGTAATCATATGACATTATTGAATGATACTTCAAATTATGTCGATCATTGTGATATTAAAGTTAAATATGTATACGGAATAACAGTTGTTGAATCAGGAGAAAAACTAGGAATAATCTTAACTCAATATTCATGTGGGCATATTGGAAGAAGTGAAGACAAAAAATTTGATATTATTGGAGAAGCTTATTCAGTTAATGAATTAAAAAATCGTCTATTAGAAATTAAAACAACAATCAATAATAAAGTAAATTTTGCTAAACCAACCCCAATTAAATCTCCAGAAAGCCAAATAAAAGCAATATCTGAAGAATTTATTCAACAATATTTAAGAAATCTGAAGAAAGCAAAATATTTATTATATGAAAGTTATCCTGAGGATGCAGATAAATATTTTGAAGAATTTCAAGACTTAATTCAGAGATATGATTCATTAATTATGAATAATGCTGAAGAAAGTTTTAAAAGCGTTTCAAAAAAAATATTTAAATCATTAAAAGATATCAAAGACCAGCTTTAATGAAAACTTAGATATTCAGATGATTTCTCGATACGATCTAGATATATGTGAGGCTTTATA
The DNA here is from genome assembly GCA_964413395.1 of uncultured archaeon. Lineage (GTDB taxonomy): Archaea > Asgardarchaeota > Lokiarchaeia > Sigyniarchaeales > Promethearchaeaceae > Lokiarchaeum. Next base: position 10,489 of record CAYPTZ010000015.1, read on the forward strand.
GCCAATTTCTCATTAATTAATTATTAGATGGATTTTTGAAAAATTAACCTGATGAATAGAATATGGTGAATAAAAGAAGCTTTTTTATATGTAATACTTGTGGATTAGAACAAAATCTTGATCAAAGTGTTCATATTGAACAAAAATATTGTGTTAGTTGTTATAATAAGGAACAAATTCATCGAGAATCAAAAAGAAAATTTGATTTATACCATACTCACCTAAAAGAAACTGATTCGTATACAAAAATTCGAAGTAAAAAATTAAGCGATCTTACTTTATTGAATGAAATTTTATTACCGTTAACAATTTTTCAACTTGAAGAAGGGGAAATTTTAGATTATCTAAATGACGCTAGAAAGACGGCTTTCAGAAAAGGACTAGTAGAATTAGCAAAAAAATATAATTTTGAAATTAATCCTGATTTAATCACAATCGAACTTATTGAAAAATTAAAACCAATATGGGGATATTCAAAAAAGCCCGCAAGGAAAAAATTGGAGACTATTTTTTCTGAATTAGATCCATTTATTTCTCATCCCATTCAAGATTTAGATAAATTTTATTTTGATATGAAAAAGGAAATATATTTATTATATTTCACCTTAGAAAAGGACAAATATGTATTTAAACAAATTTCTCCGTATAAATTTAATGATTCTTATATTATCCAAGTTGCTAAAGCATATAAAAAGCGAATTGAAAAGATTTCAACTCAAACCGAGAAATTTAAAAGATTTATTCGAATTATTGCACATAATTGTCAATTTCAGACAATAGATGATGGACTAAAAAAAGGAATTCAAAAATATGCATTAGATAATTCAGATGAAGAAATAGAAAGGCTTGCCAATACAATGATGCAAGAGATAGAATCATCTGAAGATTCCCCCTTAATTCCCAATATTGCAAAATATATTATGGATAATCATGCACGCATTTTTGAATTGTGGTTTTCAAGAATTTTACCCTTTGAGAGAAGTAGATTTATGTCAAGTTTAGCAAAAACAGGAAGTAGGACAGATTTTATCATAAGATTGGAATATAATTTTAAAAAAAATGAATTAAAAATGATTACTGATGAACTTCGAGAAAGTACTGAATTACTTCTGCGAGAAAAAGCAAAAGCAAAAATTAAAAAATTCAATGCTGATGAAAATCTAACACCTGAAAAAAAACAGTTAAAAATTGAAAAAATTTACGAAAGATTGGAGAAAAATCTAATTCCAGAAAATCTTGAAACTTTAAGACAAGAAAATTCAAAAGGATCTGCAATGGTTGCTCGATATTTATTATTAAATTCGGAAAAAGGATTTAATTTAATATTAGATAAAATTATTCGCCATCATTATAAACGATTACAGATAACCACACCTGTTAGTTATATAACTAACGTTCTTGAATCAGGTGCAGTTGAAAGACGAGGAGAATTGAAAGCGTTTTATCTTATTCAATCAAGAGAATGGTAGATTGAAACTTAAATTTAAATAGCTCTTCAATTTATTTCCTACAATAAATATTATATATTGCATTATTATGAAAAAGGCTTATAGCCTTAAATTGAATTATTTCAATCAAGTAATTTTTTCATATTTTAATTATTCGATAAATGGATGGTGATATATTTGGAAAAAACTCAATTTGATAGATCTCAAGATATATTAGCATCATCAAAATCAAAACTTCAACAAGATATTGCCCAATTAAAAAAAGATATTCAAAATTTGGAAAATAAAGATCGTAAATTCCAAAAATTCCTTCTTACCAAACATAAAGAAATCAAAGAGACAAAAAAGAAAATTAAAAATTTAGCTCATATTGAAGAACAATCTAAAACTCAGATCGATCAAAACATCGAAATGTTAACATGGTTGATAGAATCTATCAATGATGGAGTTGCTGAATTAAAAAATAATATGATTCAAAATTCAGAAAATGCAATTAAAGAAAGTTTAATAGATTTTCAAAAATTTGTCAAAGATTTAACGGAAATTATTATTCCATTAGGTGAATGCAAGAAAATTCAAAAGATTGAGCTGCTAAATAAAAAAACAAATAGAATAGCAGAGACTTTAGATATTTTCTCTTCAAACATAGATGAGACAATTGAATCTATGACCGATATAATAAAAAAAGCAAATAAAGTCGCAGTAAATGAATCTTCAAAAGAATTTGATGCGTTTATTGAAGATGTACACCAAATTTTTGAAACTTTTAATACTGTACTCCAAAAACTCAAATTAACAAACTCTACTAAAAAATACCTTGCTTTAGAAGAAATATATATTGAATCAAATACAATTATTGATAAAATAAGTAATAATAAAGAAAAAATTGAACTTTTAGATATTCAGCAGCAGATTAAAGTAATTAATTTAGAAGAAATTGAGAATTTTGGATTAGAAAGAGATATTTCAACTTTAAAAAAAAGCCTATTATTTTTCCAAAAAAAAAAAAGTTCACTACAAGAAAAAATTCATAAAAAAACAAATTTACAGGATGCATTACTTGAAAAAGTGGATTTTATACAAGATGAAAAAGAAACAATTCGAGCATGGTTTGAAGCACTCACAGATGAAGTAGTCGAAAACCAAAATCAAGCAGCAGATACCTATAATATATTATATGCCACTTTAGATTCTATACATTCATCGATAAGTTTCATCAAAGCAGATTTGCAGCATTCAAGTGAATCCGCCATAAGAACTATACTGGATGAATTTAATAAAAGTATAAAAAAATTTAGTAAAATAGTAGATATTATCAAAAAAATTGAAAATATAACAGATTATACAAAAAAACAAAATTCTATTGCATTAATTTATAAAAAATCCAAATCTCACATCAAAATCATCCAAAGTATCATAAATAAAATTGCCCAAGAAGTTAAAATTGCAAATATCAATGCTGTCATCGATTCTTTTAAAGAATTTGACTATTTTATTGAAATATTTAAATCAAAATTTTACATTATTCAAGAAGCTGTTTCCACAATAACTCTTTCTAGTTCCTCAAAATTAATTCAAGATTTGGAAAATCTCAGCGAAAATCAAATTAATTCTCGCATAGAATTATCAGATTTACAACTAAAAATACAATCACACCAAATGCTTCTTGAAAAATTAGATAATAAAATTAAGGGTATTGAAAATAATTTAAAAATATATTCTCATGATGATACAAAACGAAGAAAAGTAATCCATTATACTAAAAAAATTGATTATTCTGGTACCCCAATCACTCAAAGAGTAAATTGGAGTATTAAAAACGAGGGAATAGTCCCTTATAGTAATTTTAATTTTAATGATCTTTTACCTTTAAAATTTACAGAAAGCCATCAAACTCAAGCTATTGATAATATTCAGTTTAAAAATTCTAGAAAAATATTAACATGGCACTTCAACAAATTGAATAAACGAGAAAATATATCAATAGATTACCTTCAACGAGGATTTACCCCTCTTACTCTAATAAAATCAACTTATCAAAGAAATATTTCAACTAAAAAACTATTTATGTATAAAAATCTTGCCCAACCAATCTCTTTAAAAATGGTGGAAGAGAATGGAAAAGGTGCGATAATATTAAAAAACACAGGAAATAAGGATATTATTTGGAATATTATCTTAAATTTTAAAGAAACAACTAATATTTCTGAGATACCTAATGTAAAAATTTTAAGATTAAATCCTCAAGAAATATTTATCAAAAATTATGAATATTCAGTTGCAGAATCCCTGAAACCAGATATGTTTCAAGCTCAAACAAAACATTCAGTAGAAATAAGAAAAGAAAGATCAATAGATTCAGATAAACAATATAAATGTGACATATTTTTTAAAAATAATTCAGAATTTCTGATGAATTTATCCTCTTTATCAGTATATGATCCTAACGAATTTGAAAATCCTTTAAATTTTATTCGGGAACGTGATTTAGAAGTAATAAGACCAAACTTAGATTTTGCTCAAAATTTTCTTTTATTTACAGAAAAGGATCCTCCAGAATTTGTAGTCGATTATCATTTTACCCTACATTTAGTGTATGAATATATAACCGATAAATCCATTCTTCTGAAATCTCTTATACAAACGCCCAAATTAATATATAGTGAAAAATCAGATTATAAACTACAAAAAACCTTACTTGAAAAAGAAGATTTTACTAAAATACATCCTGAACTTATTCGAATTGATGACGAAATTGCACTTATTTTCAAAAAAATCAATAAATTTGAAGATGAAATAAAAATTTTAAGAAATTTAATGAAGAAAAAAGAAAAAGAAAAGGAAGAAATGACTTTACAAATAAATAAAGAAATAGAAGAAACTGAAAGAATAGAGAAAGAAAAGCTAGTTCAACAAATGAAATATCAAAAGAAGCAAAAGGAAGAACTTCAAATCATTAAGAAAGAACAAGAAAAAATAGATAAATTGAAGAAAAATATCGTAGCTAAGAAAAAATCATCTCAAAAAAAGAAATCTACTAAAAAAGTAACAATAATTAAGAAGAAAATAGCACCTAAGAAAAAATCTATCAAAAAAGCAGCAGTAACTAAGAAATCATCACTTCAAAAAAAGAAATCTACTAAAAAAGTAACAATAATTAAGAAGAAAATAGCACCT
>CAYPTZ010000015.1:15213-16459 GCA_964413395.1 uncultured archaeon
AAGAAAAAATCTATCAAAAAAAAACAACATTAAAGAAAAAAACTCTAAAAAAAAAGGAAATCTATCACAATAAAGATGGAAATTTTGAAATCCATTATCAAATGTGAAAGATCCAATTTTTTAAATAAAAATTAATTTTAGGTGAAAAATGATTAATTTAATTAATCCAAATTTAATCCCAGAAGCAATTAAACTTCTTAAATTTATTCATAAAATAAGAGGTAAGTATGTACTTTCAGGGCAACATAATTTTCCAGGATCATTATCTAATTATACTAATCGAGTTTACGAAATTGTAGGGAAATATCCAGCTATTTGGGGTCAAGATTTTGGATTTACTGAGAGTGGAAAAGATGGAATAGACAATCGTCCAAAAATTATAAAGGAAGCTATAAACCAATATGAACAAGGATCAATTATCACACTAATGTGGCATGCAATTCGTCCAATGGATGATGAACCAAATGGTTGGAAATCAAGCATTCAAGGAAAGATAAAAAAAGCAGAATGGAAGCACTTGATTACATCTGGAACTGCACTAAATACAAGATGGATTGCTCAAATTGATAAAATCGCAGATTATCTTCAAATTTTAAACCAAAATAGAATTCCTATATTATGGCGTCCATATCATGAAATGAATGGAATTTGGTTTTGGTGGGGAAATAAACCAGGAAAAGATGGTTATTCAAAATTATGGAACTTATTATATGATCGATTTACAAATTTCCATAATTTGAATAATTTAATTTGGGTTTGGAATGCCAATGTTCCTATGAAATTTCTTAATAAATCTACAGCAAAACAGTATGAAGAATTTTTACCCTCTTTTGATAAGTTTGATATTTTAGCAACTGATGTTTATCGAATAGATTATAAAAAAGAAGATTATGAAAATTTAAGCAGCTTAGCAAAGGGAAAACCAATAGCATTAGGAGAAGTGGGAAAAATACCATCTATTAAAGTTCTTAACTCACAACCATTATGGACATGGTTTATGGTTTGGTGTGACCATTTGGAAAAAAATCATAGTGTTCAAGAAATTCGAGAAATATATCATTCTGATAAAATACTAAGCAGAGAAGATATTCCAACACATTTTAATAAGTAATTATTCTTTATTTATGATTGAAAACAATTTTAATGAAAATAAAAAAAAAACTTCGTCATTTCTTTTTTTATCTTTTAATTGTAGATACTAAGTTTTTTGATCCCTTTTTTTCTTCATCCATTCTTCTTTGCCAAT
>CAYPTZ010000016.1:0-16188 GCA_964413395.1 uncultured archaeon
TTAATTGGCATGAAATTATTAATATGAATATTGATAATTCTCTAGACAATGCTTATTTCTCGTATGATTACATTTGGCGAGGATTAGTCGATATTAGTGAAGGGAATGGTGACGATTATAATCAAGTGGGTGTGTTTGAAACTGATGTGTTAAGTCAAACCCATGCGCTTCGTAAACTATCCTTTACTTTAAATCATCTAGGGCAACCCACATTGGTCCCCACCACGAATTTTGCCGAAAATCTCTCCGATCCGATTGAATACACCCTTGGGTTTTTAAAGCTGGTCTATTTGAGTACATACTGGGGCGAATATCAACAGGCCTATCGAACAAGTCCGTATATTCAGCGGACGCAATTACTCTTAGAGGCCTTTCAGGTGTTAGTCAGTGTGGCCGTCACCAATTTAGTATCGTATACGTTAGCCCCCAATGCTTTTATGGCAGATCTACTCAAGAATGTGAAAACTACCTCTTCATCGATGAGACTGGTGGTATTCCAACAATTGCTCCTTGGAATTGGCAAAGAAATGGTGGAAGAATTAATCATTGAAGATATGATCTCTAAAGCCGCCTCTTCTCTTGGAGCATCTGCCACCTTAGCCAATGTGATTGGGGAATCTTTAGGCTCCGCTTTTAATGTCGGCCAAAATTTAGCAAAAATTACTACCAATGGTCTGTCGGGCCAAAAAATGCAACTTAATCCCCGCCAAATGACTGAGTTGTATGGAATTCTTGAAAATTCTAGGTCCTCAAAGGATTCAGTTTTAAATCCTCAGGATATTGAGTATTCGGATGTCAGCTATGATACCGATTTTACCAAAGCCTTTACCGATACTCCTTCACCACTAGAATTTGCCAAATACTCGATTGGCAAGCAAGCTCGTCAAATGAAGAAGTTCCTCAAAATGCAAAGCATAGAGGTCATCTGTGATCGATTTAACGCCCATGATCAACTCATCTTTCTTGTTAAAAACTTCATGCTCACCCAAATGCGAGAATCTCACGTGCGGGATGTCCTCTTTGATGCTCTTCATTTGAATGATCGCATTCACTTTGAGGAATTTAACGATGCGTTAAAATCTAAAAAAGCCCGATTGAAAGAAACTCGGAAAGCATTGTGGACCTTCCTTCATAAAGATTTCAAGAGTTTTCTCGATTATTGTAAAGCTAATCTTGGAGTGGAAAAAAATAAACATGTAAAATTAGAGATTGTGGAAAAAGGAGTTGGTACGACTCGAGTTAATAAAGAAGGTGTTGCGGTTTTTGTTGATACTGCAGGAGTGAGTAGATTTTCTACTCTCCCTCACCTTAATCAAATCTTTCGGATGATTCTTGATGGTGGGCAAATTACTTTGATTGATCCAGAAGACTCCCCTGTTATAGATGCTTCTTCTTCCTCTTCTTCTCGTGGAGTAAGTGTAAATATTGGAGGAAAAAAATTTACTCAAGAAACCGTAACGGAAGCCATTATTGCGAAACAAAATGGACTACAAAGTAATATTATTCTGGCGGAGTCTGCTCAAAGTCTCCAAAATCATTATGAAGATGCTGCTCATTTGATTGGTACTTTTGGGGAAAATTTGAAAGGTATTCATGGACTTTTGGTTAACAATAAAAAACGAAAAAACCTTCAAGAATTAGAAACCTATATGAATATTCCAAACATTGGAGTTTACGATATTCTTATTCCGATTTTGGGTTATTGCTCTGTTTTCGCTTTCACTAATCCTGGTATAATGATAGACACTCTTCAAATGGAAAATTCTATTCAAGCTGATTACCCAAATTTCGGTATTCAATTATTCTATGAATTTTTTAATTTTAAAGGAAAGGATGGCCTATTTTCTGCTATCGAAGTCGCTGCTGAAAATTTAAATTTAGATGCTGCTGTTATTATCAATAATATTCAATCGAAAATACAAACCCGACTTTTAACTGCCTTAAACGGGGAATATGTTCTCAGCAAAAGTAAAGCATCGGATGCAACCGCTATCTACGATATTTTGAAAACAGAATTATATCAATTAAAGGATGATAAAACTTTTAGAAAAGATTGGCTCACCAGAAATCTCGTCGGCCTCTCTACGAATTTATTTAAAATCTCTGCCAAAAATCGATTATTCAACAAAAAACTCTTCAAATTCTTTGAGTGGTATGCGCCCATCCCTCAAAAATTTACTACCCTTCAAGCGAAAACGGGAGGTTATTTGAACCATAAAAATTTAGCCAGAATCTTAAATCGCTATTATTCCCATCCCGATATCGATATTGAAGCATTTGGGAGTACCGCCATAAAATTCCAATGGCAACAGGGAAATAATTACTTGTATGATTATGAGCTAGCCGGATTAGACCTTTTCTGTGAGGAAATATTTTCTTTCTTCAATCAACTCGCTGCCCCATCTCTGGTGTCAGACCTATCCCAAAATACTAATCGCTATGCAAATGTTTGGATGGGGGCCATTTGTCAAAATAATCTCTATCATGACTGGTATCGTACTGATTTCCCGCTTCCCGTCTGGCATGGCTTATCCACTGGTCAAATTGATCAAGATTATAAGCTTAAATTTAAAAATGAAATGGACCAGGCCATCCTCTTTAAAGGTGAGGTGAAATCTCATAATTTGCGATTTGCAAATAAAGAAGAACTCTATGAAAACGAAGGTTTTGCTCAATTTGAAGTTAATACCCTCCGCATTGGTGGCCAAACTAAACAAATTACCCAACTCCATGTTGATCCAAACAGTAAAGTGATTTCTCTCAAAGCTGATTTTGTTTCCATGAGTGCTCGAGGTATCCTGGGTACAAAAGGAACAAATGTGTTGACTAATTTGGCTTGGCGGACTCGAGCAAATGCTATACATTCTCAGTATAAACGATGGGCGGGTTTTCCCTTAAAAGCAATAGGGCCTGATAATTTTATTCCCCTTGCGCAATATGTCCCTGGTACTTCTGGTTCTCTCACGAAAATCTTTGATGTCTTACTCACCATGGAACATCTTGATGAAATCGGATTTAGGTCCATTGCTACGCGGAGTTATATCACCTCAAAACCGTATGATGATCTTGCCTTACTCCAAAATGGCGGTGCTCATATTGCTACGGTTGACGAACGAGATCACATTAGTGCGGAAAATCGGCAAGCTTGGTGGCGAGACTATCCTGTTCCTGATAATTACCGCCAACCCATAGGACCTAACCAAGGCAAATACTACGAACTCCGTGTGTGGACTGATCAATATAATCATGTTCACGTCATCCCCCAAGTTCTGGGAATCATCTCTCCTTTAATCACACTCACCCAACAAAAACAAGTGGGTGTGATTTTTGGAAGATCTGATCTTACGCTCAATGGGAAAAATCTTCGAGAATTCTCCTTCAAAGATATCATGTGTAATCTCCATCGGATTGTGGCAATTCCAGCAAACCTCGCGATTTTGTCAAATCTCCGAATGAAAGCTGGAAAAGGGGCTTCCTTTTATCCTACGACTGTCAGTGAAGCCGTCCAGATTGCCAAGACCATTCAAGAAGAATTTGGGATTCAAGTGACCGATGATAATCTTCCTGGGCAAGTGGGTGTCACTTTTTCTATTACTCGCACCGTCCCAGAAAGCTATGATGATAGAGGTTTTCCCCAAAAAAATAAACAAACAAAGCAAATTAAATTTGTCGATCGCACCTATATAGTGAATATGGCTCAGTTCTGGCGAAATATTGATCGTATGAGTTATATGTTATCTTCTCCAACTCGCCTCCCAAATGACTTCGATTTGAGTCCTATGCGGTCCAACTTAAATATCAATCGCTTAATTCTCATCAATCATTTTGATGAAGAACCGATCATCCAATCTACCCTTTGGAAATGATCTCCAAAATCCCCTCTCTCTTAAGGTTTTTATACTCTTTTTTCTTTTTACCTCTTACGAAAAAAACGTCTCTTACAACAAAAAAAAAAAAGTGATAATTTCTAATGTCAACAGATGAACAGAAAATTCGGAACTGGTTCCCTTCCCTCTATAAAATTAGTGATGCTGAGTTCACTGATAAAGATAAGATATTCGAATATCAAGATAAAAATTCTTATTATGCTCAAAATGGAAACCTTATTCATATATATATCAATTATCAAAAGAAAATTTCTTACTTACCATCATTTTTCAAAAATTTTACCTCCTTGGAAGTTATTGTTATCAACCATTGTGAAAAATTTCAATCGTTACGCAATTTCCCCTCATCCTCTCTCCAACTCAAGACGATAAATCTTTCTGAAAATCATCTTCTCACTCTTGAACATTTCCCGACTATTCTCCCCAATTTGAGGTATTTAATGCTTGATAATAATTGCCTTCAATCCCTTCAAGGACTTCCTGCACACCTCCCTCAACTTGAGCTGTTGGATCTTGCCTTTAACCAGCTCTCCAACCTTTTTGGATTACCCTCAGAATTACATTATCTGCGAGATTTGGTGGTATGTCGTAATCGCTTGACATCATTACTGGGACTCCCAGATTTCCTCCCTGAGCTAATAAAAATCGATGTGATGGATAATCAACTGCATTTTTTACCCCTCCCCAAATCTCGGTGCCCTAAATTACGGGAGGTGTGGGATGGACATAATCCTTGGGCCTATTATGATTCGGTAGGTGCAGGTATTCCCTATATTCAGGAAGTTTCTACCCCGTCGATCCCTGCCTTAGTTAATGATTATCTTCATTCGCGCCCGCTCTCCCCTCTCCAACTCCAACGCATTATCGAGGAAGGGACCTATCAGGATTGGTTTACCATCTATGCCACCTACCCTCAGGATGCCATCATACTTCCTGCATTGGGGCAACGAGTCCATGTTCTGCGTAAACTCCTATAATATCTCCCCGAATTTTCCTGGATCCTCCTTTTTTTCTCCCTTGCTTTTATCTCCGTTTTGTGCCATTGGCAGAAAACCTAAAAAATTTAAGTTTTAGTCTCTTTTATCTTTCTATAATGAAAATTTCAATAAATTATGGAAGTGCAATTTAAGAATGTTTTCGCAGCCTGGCATGGGGTACGATCGTGCAATCACTATATTCAGTCCGGACGGGCGTTTATTTCAAGTAGAATATGCGATAGAAGCAGTTCGACGAGGAACAACCGCAATTGGAGTCAAGAATGACGATGGAGTGATCTTTGCTGTAGAAAAACGCAAATTACCCCTTCAAGAAAATATCGGCAGCGAAAAATTATTTAAAGTCGATGATCATGTGGGTGTAGCTATTGCAGGTCTAACGGCGGATGCCCGAACTCTTGTTGATCAAGCTCGAGTTCATGCTCAAGTTAATATTTTAAGTTATAATGAAAAAGTAAGTATTTTAGAAACCACACGAGATTTATGTGATCAGATGCAGCTCTATACACAAAATGCAGGTGTAAGACCTTTCGGGGTCTCGTTATTAATTGGGGGTGTTAACCCTGAAAATGGTTCATCAAATAAAAGTCGAACTGCTTTGTATATGTCAGATCCCTCAGGATCTTATTGGGGCTATTATGCATGTGCGATAGGAAGTGGATCTCCAGCGGCTCGAGAATTCTTAAGTACAGAATATAAGAATGATATGAGTTTTGAAGAGTTAAAAAAATTAACAATTCGCACATTGAAAGAAGTGGTAGGGGATGATTTAGAGGCAGATCGATTTGAAATTGCCACGATCGAAACCAAAGATCCACAATGGAAATTGTTCAATTTAGCAGAAAATCAAGCATTGCTAGACACTTTACCTAAAAAAGTAGAAGACGCTTAACTTTATTCCCTTTTTTCTTTATTCTATATTTTTCCAATCTTTTTAATCTCAATTATAATAATTATGAATCAGATTATTAATTATCAATTGATGATGGCTTTAAAAGGGAAAATAATCAAGTAAATTAAGAAATTTACTAAATTAAAAAAATGAAAGAATAAAAAGTTCTTATTATTCTAAATAATAAGTTGAAAAATATGGAAATACAAACTTGGAAAATAAATGATCTTGAATACTTAGAAGCGCCTGGATCAAAACTCTTAATTTTTCATAATGATTATGCTATGGGGAATCAGAGTGGCTTAGAATTAATCCATCATGATGAGCGGGTATTAACTGGCGGGAATCTTCTTTTATTGAAACCAAATACCTTTATACCTGAAATCCCAAAATTTTTAGGTAGAAAAGTTATAAAATCTGAGCAAAAGGTAGTAGTTCAATCCGAATTCACCTCAATTAATCTCGCTTTTACTACTGAAATTTCATGTAAACAAAAATCGATAAGCATTCGCTTAAATTTGGAGACACCTATTCCACCTGAATTCGAACATAATATATTTTATAAAATCGATATATTTCCTGCATCTTTCTTTAATTATAGTTATCATATTGGAGATGTTCGTGGAATTTTTAGCAAGGAATCCCAAAGGCATGGATCTTCTACTGGATCGGCTCTACACCAACTTTTTAATTCTCTGGGGCAAGGTGAGAAGATAATTATAGCACCCGAAGATCCCTTAAGAAATATTGTCATTAAAGGAATCAATTGTAATTTGAATCTCATTGATGTAAGAGAAAATTATTATAGTGCTACTTATTCAATAACAATTCCAATTCCTCCTAACAAAACAACTAATGCAATTGAATTTGAACTATCTCCGAATATTATCTCTAATTGGAGAAAACCTCCCATACTCGGATTATCCCAAGTAGGATACCATCCAAATCAAAAAAAACAGCTGATTCTTGAATTGGATTCAAGATGTAAAACTGTAGAAGAAGTAAGTCTTGATTTTTTACATCCTAAGAATGGTTTCTCAACGGTAAAAACAGCAAAACCATCATTTTGGGGTAAATTTATGAGTCATAACTATGCTATTTTTGATTTTTCTGAAATAAAATCTCAAGGATTTTATCGAATTAGCTATCAAAATCAAAAATCTGCATTATTTGAAATCTCTTCAGAAATTTATAAGCACAATATATATCAGCCAACATTACATACCTTTTTCCCAATGCAGATGTGCCATATGGAAGTTAGAGATAATAATCAGATTTGGCATGGGAAGTGTCATATGGATGATGCAATTCAAGCTCCAAAGAATCATACGCATTTTGATAATTATCGCCAATATGATACAACAGATACAGATTTTGTTGAATTTTCTCATATTTCAGCTTTAAATAAAGGTGGATGGCATGATGCAGGCGATTATGATTTAGCTGCAGGTTCTCAAGCCCAGACTGTATATTATCTTTCCTTGGCTCAAGAAGAATTTCATCCATCCTATGATCGCACATCAGTCAATTTTAAAGAGCAAAAAGTGCGAATGTATGAGCCAAATGGGATTCCAGATATAGTAGAACAAATAATTCATGGAGTCGAAAATTTATTGACAGGTTATCGTGTATCAGGACATTCTTATACTGGCATTATTGCAGGAAATATGATTCAATACTCTCATATTGGAGATGCTTCAACTACAACCGATAACAAAATTTATGCACCTGAACTAAAAGAAAATGAAATAAAGGGAGAGTATTCAGGTAAAAATGATGATAGATGGGCATTTACAAATCGAGATACTAATTTAGAATACCACGTTATTACAGCCTTGGCTATAGCAAGTCGAGTATTAAAAGAATATAATCTTTCATTAAGTGAAGAATGCCTCAAATTTGCGCTTCAAAGTTGGGAATATGAGCAGAATCATTCTCCAATCCACCGAAAAAATGTTTATACCCCTGAAGAAGGAAATACTCAAGAAATCCAAGCAGCAATTGAAATTTACTTAACAACAAAAAATCAGAAATTCCTAGATCATATTGTTCAAATGTGGGATAAAATCCAATCCAATATTGAAGAAGTTGCATGGACCATTTCAAGGGTGATTTCTGATATCACAAATAATAAAATTAAAATGGAATTTGAGGAAAAATTAAATGTATATAAGCAAAAATTAGTGAAGGAATTTGCCGAAAATCCATATCAAATTCCCTTTCAGTTCCATATTTGGGGGGTTGGTTGGCAAATCCAAAAATGGGCTCTCACTCAATATTTTCTAATTAAAAAGTATCCACAACTCTTTGATAAAGATAACCTATTACGAGTAGTAAATTATATGTTAGGCTGTCATCCAAGATCAAATAATTCATTTGTCTCTGGAGTTGGTACTAATTCAACATATCCTATTTATGGAATGTTACGCACATATTGGACTTATATTCATGGAGGGGTTATATCTGGAACGGCCTTAATTAAACCTGATTTCCTTGAATTTAGAGACAATTATCCTTTCATTTTCCAACAATCAGAATATGTTATTTCTGGGGCTGCAAGTTATATTTTTTGCATTTTAGCAGCAGATACATTATTCAATAATGATTAAATTTTTTAAATTTTTCTAGGTTTAACTACCTTTTTTTTTTTTATTTCATCTTTATGCATTAGTTAGTGTTAAACCATTTAGTAAATTATTCGACAAACAAACTTTTTTTTACTTAACTGCATATAATTTATTGTATATCATAAGATTGTTCGAAAGGATTATGGATTTCGAAAAGATTTGCACTTTTTTAGAAAGAGCAGTCATCTATTTTATTAGAATATCATAACTAGAAAGTCCTTACGATACAAAATCTTTTTATAAAGATATTAAGGTGGAAAAAATGAGCCAAAATCGTGGTAGCCCAAAAGGAAATTTTGATTTAGGAAAATATATTATTGTTAAACTCCGCAAAGGTAAAAATAGCTTTGAAATGGTCTGTGATCCCGAAGAAGCTTGGAAGGCCAAGCAAAAGTTAACAGAATATCGAAATAATGAAAAGAAAAATACCGAAATAACTCTTGATGATATTGTTACGAATTCAGATTTTGATTTTTCAAGTATTTTTCCTACCTTTGATATATTTAAGAATGTCAAAAAAGGTGAGCGGTGTACTGAAGAGGAATTAACCGAAAGTTTTGAAACCATTGAAGGTCGCCGCATTGCTGCAGATTTTGTATTGGAAGGAGAATTTTTATGGACTCAATCTCAGCGACATAAATGGGTTGAACAAAAGAAAAAGCATATTATTACTATTTTAGCCCGTAATTGTATCAATCCTCAAAGCAAAAAACCTCACCCTCCTAAGCGTATTGAAAAAGCAATGGAAGAGGCAAAAGTGTCAATTAATCTCGAAAAAACAGCAGAAGAGCAGATCGAAGCAGTATTGAAAAAAATCCAACTTATCATTCCAATTCGTATGGAATCAATTCAAATGGCTCTTAAAATCCCTGCTGCATATGCTCCGAAAGCTTACAATATTGTTGAAAAATTTGCTCAAGTAAAAAATTCT
Organism: uncultured archaeon; assembly: GCA_964413395.1. Classification (GTDB taxonomy): domain Archaea; phylum Asgardarchaeota; class Lokiarchaeia; order Sigyniarchaeales; family Promethearchaeaceae; genus Lokiarchaeum. The sequence continues at coordinate 9,333 of CAYPTZ010000016.1, forward strand.
GAATGGCAAACTGATGGATCTTGGGTTGGAATGATATCATTACCTGCAGGATTACAAATGGAAATGATAGAAAAGCTAAATAAACTAACACATGGAAGAATGCAAACAAAATTAATTCAAAATTAAATTGCTTAGCATTAAAAAAATGATAAATTAAGATAAAGATAAAAAAATAAAAAAAATAGTGAATTTATATGGAAACACAAGAAAATACCTCAAGGGAAATTGTAACTCCAGGATTAGTGATATCCACAGATACAAGTTTGATTCCTGGAAGAGGTGCTATTAAAAATGAAAAAAATGAAATAGTTTCATTATTTGTTGGGTTTGTTGAATTAAGAGGTAAATATATCAATGTTATCCCTTTAAACGGTCTCTATAATCCTCAAATGGGCGATAAAGTTATAGCACGGGTAATTGGAAAAACTCCTGTCAAATTTTTAATGGATATTAATTCTAAATACCTAGGCATTCTCAAACCAATGGATGCTTTCAAACGAAATACGAAAAACAGAGGATATGGAAAAAGCATTGGAACTTATCGCGTAAAAGAAGAAGATACAATGAAGAAATTTAATATGGGGGATATTATTGTCTGTAAAGTATTATCTGGCTCACGAATTTCTGAACCCGATTTGACCGCTTTAGGTCAAGATCTAGGAAAAATTGAAGATGGAATAATATTGTCAATCCCCCCAACAAAAATTCCAAGAGTAATTGGGAAAAAAGGAAGTATGATTGCTTTATTAAAAAATAGTCTGCAATGTAAAGTTTTCGTTGCTCAAAATGGTCGTATTTGGGTAAAAGGTAAGTCAATTGAATATGAACGTCTTTTAATTGATGCTATTAAAAAAATCGAGCGAGAAGCTCACACATCTGGTTTAACTGATCGAGTTAAATATTTTATTAGTGAAGAAATGAAAAAAAGAGGTATAAATTAATATGGCAATTTTAAAAGGAACAGAAGAACCTCATGATCCTGTCTGTTTTACAGAAGATGGAAAACGTTTGGATGGTCGTGCATTAGATGAATTAAGATCATTTAGTTGTGAAGTAGGAGTTATAAAAAATGCCCAAGGTTCAGCCTTGGTTCGACATGGAGGAAATTTGATTTATGCGGCAGTATACGGTCCTAGAGAAGTACATCCGCGACATTTAGCAAAACCAGATAGAGGAATTCTTCGGGTTTATTATCGAATGTGTACTTTTTCAGTACATGAAAGAAAAAGTCCCGCTCCAAATCGTAGAGAAAATGAAATTTCAAAAGTAATTCGTGAAGCTTTGGAACCAGTCTTATTTCTAGAAGCATATCCAGATTCTCAAATTGAAATATATATTGAGGTTGTTGCTGCAGATGGAGGAACTCGTTGTGCTTCTACTACTGCTGCTTCATTAGCATTAGCTGATGCAGGAATCCCAATGAAATCTCTCGTAGTTGGTGTTGCTGCAGGAAAAGCTCAAGATAAAGTTATATTAGATTTGGGTGATAAGGAAGATAAAGTAGGTCAAGCAGACGTACCTGCTGTAGTGGTGATGAAAGATAAATCCATTTCATTATTACAATTTGATGGTGAAATGTCAATAGAAGAGATGGAGACAGGATTTAAATACATTTTAAAGGGTGCAGAAGATATTTATGCAAAACAATTAGAATCGCTTAAAGAAAAATATAATTCAATTGCACGAGAAACTCAACTTGAAAATGAAAAAATTGCCAAACTTACTGCTGATAAAAAACCACAAAAAACAGAAGCTAAAGTTGAAACTACAAAAGAAGAATCTGCTTTAAAAACCATTCCTAACACTAATGAATTAGATGAAATATTGTCTTTAGATGAAAAATCTGAAGAAAAATCGCAAAAAAGTCCATCTAGTGATATAAAAGGAGAAGAAAATCAATGATTGAAGTAAATGAAGTCGTTAGTTCCTTAGAAAAGAAATATATTTCAAAATTACTAAAACAAGGAAAAAGAATAGATGGTAGAAATCTATTTGAATTTCGTGAAGTGAAAGTTACAACGAATTTTGTGCCAAAAGCAGAAGGTTCAGCCGATGTTTTTCTTGGAGATACTCGGGTAATGTGTGGAATCAAATATGATGTTGGAAAACCCTTTTCAGATAATCCAGACAAAGGTGTTTGCACTGTCATGAGTGAATTTGTTCCGATTGCTAGCCCTATGTTTGAAGCTGGAAGGCCTGGTGAAGATTCTATTCAATTAGCTCGTGTTGTAGATAGGGGAATAAGACATACTGATTGTCTTGATTATAAAGCTTTATGTATTGTACCCAATGAACATGTCTACATTTTATTTGTTGATTGCTATATGATGGATTATTATGGAAATTTAACTGATGCTTCTGCCATTGCAGCCATTGCTGCTTTATTAAGTACAAACTTACCTGGTGCAAAAGTTGATGATAATGGTCAACCAATTTGGGATGGTCATTATAATCCCCTTCCAATAAAAGAAATTCCCTTAAGTATTACTTTTGGGAAAATTGGAGATGTTATATTTGTTGATCCTAATTTATCTGAAGAATTATGTTTAGATGGTAGTATTGCTTTTGCAGTTGATGAAAAGAAACAAATAACTTCAATTCAAAAATATGGAAATGCTAGATGGACTGTTGAAGAAATTTTAACCACATCAAAAAAAGCAATCGAAATAGCAGATGAATTACGAATAAAATTAAATTTACGCCAATTTGTTCCAGATCCAAAATAATTTTTAAAAATTCTATTTTTTTTTTTTACTATAAAACAAGAAATTCATAAAATTTTTTTAATTTGTTACTTTTTAATACTTATAATATATATATAGAAGTGAAATGAATGGGTAAAACTAAAAAAGTCGGCATTTCTGGAAAATTTGGAGTTCGATATGGTGCCACATTAAGAAAAAGATGGAACAATATCGCTGAAAAACAAAAAGGTTTTGTGAAATGCCCTAAATGTGAAACCAAAGTTCGAAATATGCGTGAATCTATAGGAGTTTGGCACTGTAAACGTTGTGGTTCAACTTGGACTGGTGGCGCTTGGGAAAGTGCAACTCCTCGTGGAAAAGAATCCGTTCGAATTGCAACACGCTTATCACGAGAAATCGCAGAATTAGAAAAGAGTAAAAAATAAGTTTAGAATTAAAAAAAAAATTTTTTATTATAATTATCTTTCTCTTTACAAGATGAAAATATTTAATACGATAACATTTCGGTTTGAAAATCCGAATAATGCTTCAATTTTTTATAATTCCTTTTTACCTGAATTTGAAGATATGCCATTAAAGCGTTCTAAATGGGAAATATGTCATCCAGATCAAAATTTAAACGAAATTATATTTAAAATTCAATCTGAAGATGCAACAGCTTTTAGAGCTACAATAAATTCATTGGTTCAATTTGCAAATATTGTTGAAAAAACAATTAACTTAACAAAAAATCTGTAATTTAAATATAAATCTACATTAGATTTATATTCTTTTAATCCCAATTTTGATTATATATAAATTAGTAATATAATAAAAGAGGTGTACCATAATACCAATTGTTACTCATGAAGATGAAATTGAATTAGCAAAAATTGATATTGATGTTGCAAATATGTTTATACGACTTGCAGGCAAAATCGAATCAATAGCAAAGGCGGAAAAAAGAATGGGTGAAATGTATCAATCCTATTCAAAAGATTTAATGATTTATGTTCGAAAAATGCGTGATAAATCTAAACAGATGGAAACTCTTGCCAGAGAAGGAGGTTCAGGGGTAAATGAGAGTGAAGTTAAAGATTATAAACGTCGAATTCAAAGTGTTGATGATAAAATAAAAATGATTGAAGGTTATTATGACCGTATGAAAGATTTATCTATGCAAAAGATAGGTATGATCAAAAGAATGAAGGAATATAATAACTTAGTTGTTTTAAATTCAAGAATTAGAAAAAAAATAGTTGATATTGGTATTTCAATTGAGAAAGAAAAAAATAAAATGGTTGCTGCAGATGATATGTCGAAAAGGGAAGATCACCTAAAAGATATAGAACGTGAATTTGAGCGCAACAAAAAAGAACTACAAAAAAAATGGGAAACTTTAGAAGAAGAACGCTCTGAAGTGAATTCCATGTGGCATGCACTAAAAGATTGCATGGGCGACTTTGAATAATCTTATTCTGTTTTTTTTTTTTTTAGATTTGGTATAAATTTAGGTTCAGTAGAAATTTTTGCCATAAATTTATTGATAGCCTCCATTTCTTTATCATCAAAAGCATTAACTAGTAAGCTGACACTGCCTTCTGCACCTCCGATTCCTCCTGATGCAACATGATATACATCACAATCGAAAAGAACTTCCATTGCTTCGATTTCGGTTATTGGGGTCGCATAGGGCATGGGAATAATACCACATGGCATTCCTTCTGATGGTAAATCCATGTTATTAACTCCCATTACATTTTGAAGTTCAAAAATATTTGAGAATATTAATTTTTCAAGACCAATTGGACAAATTACCTCTATTCCTTTAGCTTGAATAATGCCTTGTGCCTTACCTATTGTTCCTCCGCCACCTCCGCCTGCTAATACTGCTGGTATTCCTTTTAAATCTATAGAATTTCCCCCTTTAATTACAATATCTTCATCAGAGAATTTTGCAATGAACTTAACATGATCATCAATATCAATTTTTTCCCCATTAGAAAAACCAACTTCCTGTTTGAAACTCCCTTTATTTATCCATAAATTAGTATATTTTTCTCCAGGAACTATTTGTCCTGCGACATAATCTCCCTTGTTAAAGATTTCCTCCAAATTTATTTTTTGGTATAATTCTTCTAAAATATAGGCATTTGTTGAACCACGAGATACAAAAATTTTGCCATTTTCTAATGCATTTTGTATTTGAGGTAATTCCACTACTCCTTTAGCTATTAAACGACGAGATTGCGATGGATTTAAAGAGAAAATTTTTGAATTCTTTTTTTTTTTAGTCATTTTAATCAATACATGAAAAAATAACGCTTAAACAAAAAATTTTTCACTTTTAAGATCTTTTTCTTGAATATATGAATAATACGATAAAACCAAGCTATCAGTTTTTGGAACATACTGCCGATGTATGGGTCCGAGCAATTGGAAATACTTTGGAACAAGCATTTGAGCAATGTGTCTATGGTTTAATGAATACTATGATTGAAAATAATTCTGAGATTGAAGAAAAAATAATTCATACTTTTGAAATTGAAGAAGAATCAAAAGGTTCTTTGTTAATAGCATTCTTATCTGATTTTCTCTTTTTATTTGATACAGAATATTTAATATTTCATAGAATTCAAATTGATTCTATAAAACAATTATCTAGTAATCGATATGTATTAAAAGCAACGGGTTATGGGGATGAATTTGATTCTTCTAAACATATTTCTGATATTGAAGTAAAGGCAATAACATATTCATATCTAAAAATAGATATTTCTGAAATAAAAACATTAATTGAAGTTGTTTATGATATCTAAATTTTAGTTAAAAAAGAAAAAAAATTAGTTAGCACTTATTTCTCCAAAATATTTTTCTTTCCATTGTTTTGTTAAAAGATCAAAGTCCGCCTTACTAAAATTCTCGTCAAAAATTGCTGATTCCTCTTTATCAACATAAGAATCAATTGTTTTTTGTGGATTATCTGCTTTAGTGTTTGGGGCTGAAAGATGTAAAAGAGATGCATTTCTTTTTTTGGCATTTGAATTTCGAGAAGGTCTATTAAAGTTTTTATATCTTGATTCGTTCTGTCTCATCCAGCTTAATATTGATTCTGTAATTTTGATCACCATTTTTTACGATAAATTTCGACTTAATCCAATTATATATCTTTTCAAAAAAAAAGGTAGTAACAGTGGTGATTTATTAGATTTTAAATGACTCAAAAAATATTGATATCAAGATTTTAAAAAAAAGTAATCTAACAAACTTTCTCTTGATAGTTAATTTATCACCAGTAAGAATTAACATAAAATACACAAGTAGATAAAAATTGTGAAAAATTATTTATATTAATTTGATTAATTAACATATTTTACTTAATAATAAAAAAAAGCAAGCAAGTTAAAAAATAATACTTCATAAATTTATAATTAGAAAATAAAATGGTTTTTATCTATGATTCACATCACAAAATCTGATAATTTACCTGTAGGACAAGCCCAATTTCCTGAAATGGTTGAAAGAAAAGGAAAAGGTCATCCTGACAGTGTGGCAGACGAATGTGCCGAAGCCTGTTCTAGAGCTTTAACAAAATATTACTATGATAATTTTGGCCAATTTTTCCATCATAATGTAGATAAAGCAGCTTATGTAGGAGGTCAAGCAGTACCTGAATTTGGAGGAGGGCAAATTTTACATCCTCAAGAATTTGAAATTATTGGAAGAGCAATTGATCAAGTTGTTGTTGATGGAAAAATTGTTCCAATACCTGTAAGAACTATTTGCAGAGAAGCAATTAAGGATGTATTTCGATATACATTTCGAAACTTAGATCTTGATAAACATATAATCATAGATGCTAGAACAAAAAGCGGCTCAATTGATTTAACTGGGATATATAATCAAGAACAATGTTGTAATGATCATATTCCATTAGCAAACGATACTAGTTTTGGAGTGGGTTTTGCTCCATTTTCAATAACCGAACAAATGGTCTATAACGTTGAAAAACATTTAAATTCTGACATTTTTAAAGACCAATGTCCAGCATCTGGAGAAGATATTAAAGTAATGGGTCTAAGAAATGGTAAGGATATTGAAATAACTCTTTGCAATGCTATGGTTTCAAAATACTTGAAGGATAAATCAGAATATATTAATGCTGTTGCTCA
>CAYPTZ010000017.1:0-12771 GCA_964413395.1 uncultured archaeon
TCAATGGAAAGTCTTTTAGATGAATGTACTGTTATTGGATTTAGGGAAAAAATGCTAAAATTCCATTATAGGAGCAAAAAAGAGGGATTAATTGCATTCTCTAATATGAATTATTATAACGGAGGATTATTTAGTTTTCCAGATATTGGGACTCAAATAAGCAAAAAAGCTTCAGAAGAAACTGAAAAAAATGAAGCATCAGAAATGCCTTCAGAATTTGAAAAAACTTCTGAATTAGAAAATTATGGTGAAATTAATGTGCTAAAAGCCATCGATTTTAAATATATTTCTGAAGGTAGAAAGAAGAAAGGAAAAAATGTGATTGAAGCAAGTTATGTTGCCAAAGCAATTATTAATCATTATAAAAGTAATCGAAAATATAAAACAAATTATTCTTTAGGTGTAGTCGCCTTTTCTCAAACACAGCAAGAAACAATAAAACAAGCTTTAGATAAATTGTTCAAAACAGAATCTGATCATGAAATTGAAGCATTATTATATTCTGATGAAGAAGAACATTTATTTATTAAAAATTTGGAAAGTGTTCAAGGAGATGAAAGAGATTTTATCTTTTTTAGCATTGGATATGGAAAAGATGAAAATGGTAAAATGGGACTTAATTTTGGACCATTAAATCGTTCAGGAGGTTATAGAAGGCTTAATGTTGCAATCACACGTGCTCGATATCATGTAAAAATATTTGCTTCGTTTTTACCAAGTGAAATTCCATTAGAAAAGGTCAATGCGAGAGGATTGAAAGATTTAATTGGATACATGAAATTTGCTCGTTTTGGAATCTTAGGTAAAAAACGTAGTGTACTTGCTATTGAAAATTCCGAAAAAGAAGAATCATTTGAAGCTGATGTAGAAAGAACATTAGAATCTCATGGATTTATAGTGCATACAAAGATTGGAACTTCTGATTTTAAAATTGATCTTGCTGTTGTAGATCCAAATAATACTACCCAATATATATTAGGTATCGAATTAGATGGAGGGTCATATAAAGATGCAGATAATGCTAGAGATCGCGATAGAATCCGTAATAATGTTTTAAAATTACTAGGGTGGAATATGCTCCATATTTGGCCAACAGAATGGTTTAATAATAAGGATAAGATCATTACTCAAATTAAAAGACTTATCAATAAAATAAAAAAAAAAGAAATATCAATTCCAGTTAATGCTAATGGTTAATATTTTTATTATTACCATCCAATATTTTTTATTACTGTTTTCAATTTTGCCCAAGCTTGATTTAATCGCAACACTCCTGTCTCTACAAATCTTTCTTGATGCTTATATTCTTCATAACCTTTTGAAACGGTAATTTTATTATTTGCTATTGCTTTTTCAAGTTTATCAAGTTTATGACCCGGAGTCATTTGTGAACTCAAAGCTTTTGACAAATTTGCTGATGAATCATGCCAATCTTTTTGATTTTTATTTAATTTTTCTCCTGATTTTGTAAAATCTTTCAATGCCTTTTGATATTCTTTATAGGCTTCTGAGATATCAATAAAACTATTCAGTATTTCTGTATCTACTTCAATAGCATTTTCTATCTGTTTTACATGTTCGCGCAACTTATTTAAATCTTGATTTGACACCATATCTGATTTTCGATTTACAAGTTGAATAAAAAGTCTAACTTCTTCTTGCTTTAATCCTACATAACTTTTGAATTCTGTATTAGATTTTTTCATTTTATTTGATAAATCTTTGAAACCTTTCATTACACTGTCTTCAGAACTTTGTAATTTATTCAAACTATCCACTATTTTTTTAGTACTATAAATCCATTCGATTTCTTGATCATTTGGTTTATCTTCATTTTTCATGATAAATCAAGATTGGAGTGAATACCTAAAAAAAATTACGAAAAAAAAATTCAAATTACAAAATATGACTATGTATCAGAAGTATTTTTTATTTTTTCAACCATTTTCTTAAACAAAATATAATGATGATCTAAACCAAATCGAGGAATATTTGAAAAATCATCTTTTAGAAAACATCGAGAAACATCGTGAAAAACCATTTTTGATGCATCGTCACCTGCTGTGAAGACTTGATCCAGTTGATCTATTTCTATTTCTATATCTTTTAGGTCAATTAACACTGAATAACCGGTAGTCGAATATACTCTCTTTGTTCCATTCAATAATCTTTCTTGTTCCGTTGTTGCTTCTGTCGACACATATAAAATATTCGCATCAATTGTGGAAAGAGAATGTGTAATATTTTCAAAACCATGGATTTTTACTGGAATTACCCGAATATTATAATTTTCTCTAAGTTCGTTTATGTCACCTTCATATTTTATTGACAGATTCACTTCTTCTTTTGTTTCTTTTATCATGGTATAAATACTAGAATCAAAAATTTTTCCAGAATTCATTATTCCCCCAATTATTGCAGGTTGTCCCTTTCCAGGAGGATTTTTTCGAATAATTCCCACAAAAAAGTATTTTTCTCCTGATTTAATAAATATTCCTAAATCAGATGCTACAGTTGGCTTATTCCATGCAGCATTTCCAATTAGATCTAAATTTAATACTTGAAAATTATAAGCATTTAGAGAAATTATTGAGCATTTTATCCAATCACCATAATTTCCTGGAAAAAATAATTCTCGATCAATAATAAAATTATAATAGGTTAGTAATAATTGGTTAATTTCAAGGTTAGTTAATTGAAAAATATTCCATGATTTATTTGTATGATATGATGATGAAACCTCAATCAAAGGTGATTTTTTTGATATTTCATTGATATTTGATAAATCTTCAGTTTGAATTTTATAATCTTTGATAAAAAGCCATTTAGTTTTAATTTCAAGAATATCATCAATATTTTCAGTGAAATATTTGATTTTTTTTTTTTTTTTTTTAGAACTCATTGAATTATATTTGAATTAAACCTTTATAAATACTAAAAAAAAAATTAGCTTATGATAGATCCCGGTTGAACTTTTTCTGCGTACTTTTCATCATGTTTTAGTAAAACTGCTGCATCATCTACATCTGCTGCTAATATCATGCCATTTGACTCAATTCCCATCATCTTTCGGGGTTTTAAATTTACAAGGACAATTATGTGTTTACCTATCATTTCATCTGACTTATACCAGTTTTTAATTCCTGAAACAATAATTCTTGGATTCTCTTCTCCAATATCAACACTGAGTTTTAGGAGATTTTTTGATTTTGGAATTTCTTCACAATCTAATACTTTTCCAACACGAATATCTAATTTTGTAAAATCTTCATATGAAATCATTATAATACACTCTAAATTTTCTCAATTTATTATCAAAAATATTATTTATTGTTTTTTTATTTTCATTTTGTAAGTGCTTTTAATTAATTGCAGAAATATAAAAAATTTTTAGGGGATATCTTTCCCTATAAAGCATAATGAGATTTTTGAATTTGAATTATTAGTAATTTTAATAAAAAAGAAATCAAAAGTTCTTATAACAAATAAGAAGGTCTTTAAAATAAGTGAAGAAAAAATCTACAATCGTTGGATTGTAGTAATTGGTGCTGTTTTAATTCAACTTGCTTTAGGTACAATATATTGTTGGGGAAATTTAAGTTCATATATTACTCCATATTTAAATTCTTCTTCTTCTACGGTAATTGAGAGTACTCAGACATTGTACATTTTTGCTCTTGGATTATTATCTTTTGCAATTGTTATGGTCTTTTCTGGACAATTGCAACAAAAAATTGGACCTATGAAAGTAGGTTTAGTTGGCGGTATTATAGTGACAAGTGCATTATTAATATCATCATTTATGACAAGTTTTATTGGAATGCTATTCGCATATGGGATGCTTTTTGGAATTGGGATTGGTTTTGCATATGTATGTCCCATTGCTTGCGCAGCTAAATGGTTTCCAGATAAAAAAGGTTTGATCAATGGTATTGCTGTAGCTGGTTTTGGTGCTGGGGCATTCATTTTTAATATAATTGCAACAAGTTTTGTTAACCCTAATGGAGTCCCTACAATTTCAGCTACTGAATTTGAACGAGTCCCTGCATTATTAAGAATATTAGCTATAATTTATGCTTTTATGATTATTGGAGGTTCTATGACACTAAAAAACCCTCCTGAAGGATATAAACCAAAAGGATGGGTCCCAACTCCTATTAAAAATGAAAATAATGAAGTTCTAGAAGTCCAAGATATTCCACGTAATAAAGCAATCAAATTACCACAATTTTGGATATTATGGGGGATGTTTGTATTGACTGCTGCATCAGGTTTGTTTACTATTGGATATTATAAAACATTCGGCAATACTGCTGATTGGGCAGATGATACCTTTTTAAGTTTGGTTGGTTCAATGGCGGCTTTATTCAATGGATTGGGAAGAGTAGTCTGGGGTAAATTGGCAGATACTTTTGGATATAAGAAAATGCTTTTTGGAATGGCTTTATTTCAAGGAATACTAATGATTACCTTTGCGATAACCATTGAAAGTAAATTTGCTTTCTTAATATGGGTATGCCTTATTTATTTCTGTTTTGGTGGGAACTTTTCATTATATCCTACGGCAACTACCGATCTTTTTGGTCCAAAAAATTTAGGTCCCAATTATGGAGTGATTTTTACAGCTTATGGAATAGCGGGAGTTTCTGGTGCATTACTAGCTAAACCTCTTGGAAATGCTTTTGGCGTGTGGGGATTATTTATATCAATGGGAATATTTAGTATTGGGGCAATATTTCTAAATAAATTATTGAAACCACCGAAAAAAGACTAAAAATTTTTTTTTTTAAAAATATCAAAAAAAAAATTGAAGAGAAAATTAAAAAGGTGAATTTAAATAATAATTTTTTCTTCTTTTTTCATAATTTTAATCCAATCTTGTATTTCTTGAGTATCATCATTCAAATCTACATTTTTTAAGTAAATTAATTCAAGACGTTTCATATGAATTATGGAATTTGGTAGTTTCTTTATGCCTGTTTCACTTAAATTTAATTTCTTAAGATTTTCGATTTGACCAATAGATTCAGGTAATTTGTCAATTTTTTTACCATATAATCCAATTTCAATTAGTTTACCTTGTTCTATGCAAAACCCAAAAGTATTTTCTTCCACTTGATCTACAGAAGGGACACATTCACCAACAATTTGTTCTATTTCTTTAAGAAAATTTGATTCTTCAACGATATGGCAACTATCTCCATCACAATATACTGTTCCAGCACTTTTTTCTTTTGTTGTCCAAGTTCGAATTATAGTTAATTTTTCAATTCTCTTTTCATATTCTTCTTTGGAAATTTCCTCATATGGTGCTTGTTTATAGCCATGATCAGAAATTGGTAAAAGAGACAATCCTTTTAATTTATCTTCTGCAAATTGAAGTGCATAAGCAATATCCTTGATTTCTTCTTTTTTAAAGGTTACAGTAATACTAACTTGATTATCACTCCAAAAATGTTGATAATCAATCGCATTCGCTATTTGTTCCCATAAGGATGCTTCATTTTTACCTCTGAGAAAATTTTTCTCCCAAATTGGGAATTCAACAACCATACTGTTATCTGAATAAGCATCCTGTTCAATTGGATAATTTGCTTCTTCTAATATATCAATAAGTGTAGATTCTTTTGATATTCTTATTCTTCTTATATAATATTCAGAATGTGGATAATGTATTCCGGGAGATACGCCTGGAAGTAAACTAACAGTTCCGCTAGGTTTTACTGTTGTTATTTTAATGCTTTGAGGAACACAAAAGAAATCTGAATATTCTTCATCTAATTGTCTTAAATATTTATACCCACTATCACACCAGTTTAGCATTACAGAACGACCATGTTTAGCAAAAGCATCAATAATTCCTGTTTGGCTGGTTCCTATTCTTCTATTTTTCCCCATTACTGCATTGGTTTCGTTCCAATGTGTATTTACTAATGTAACACTCTTTGCATAAAGATATGCATATTTTAAAGTCTCTTCAAATTCCTCATAGGATTCATGTCTTGAAGGAAAGGTTTCAACTAAACAGCATAATTCAAAACTTTCAAGAGTTTGTTCACCACAAGGATTCACTCCAACTGCTTTTTTATCTTTATTATCTGGGGCATATCCCATACGACTATATTTTTGGGCATTTTCTAGAAAAATTATTCCTGGTTCTCCATTTTTCGCAATACTATTTACAATTTTACTGTAATCCATTCCTCGTTTTCCAATAATACTGTTATTTGATGCCCAACGATGATGATATAAAGCTTTTTGATCTTGTTTACAAGTAACATAATCTTCATCATCTACATCTCCTAAAGCGATTTCTGCACTTCTACGAACATTGCCTGCAACAACACACTTTCCAATTAGGTTCATCATATCGACAATATCAACTGAAGTTAAGGTAGCGCCTATTCTTTTTTCTAAAATTTCCTTTTGACTATTTAACATATCTTTTAAGGGTTCAGGTCCTGAAGCAACACCGCCAAAACCTCGAATTGGTGCTCCTGCAAGCCGTATTTTTGAAAAATCATATATTGGTACTGCATCTCCCTCAAAATAGGCTGATATTAAATGCCTTAATGCTTGTACCCAGCCTTCACGACTATCGGGTATTTCAAAAATGAAAGTTTCATCCTTTGGTGGTTGAATTTTTAATTTTCCTGCCCCTTTTGTATCAAATCCTACCCCTACTCCTAACATCAAAGCATCCATTAACCATTCAAATGCTTTTGATTTTTTTACAACAATATCTTCAGTAGATACAAATCCACAATTATTCAAGGCCATACTTCCATGCTTATCAATAAATTCTGTTCCCATCATCCATAATCCTCTTCCAGGAGGTAAGAATTTGAAAGACCATATTTTCTTAAACATCCTCTGAGCAGAATTTTGTGCTTTTTCAGGTATCCATGGCAAACTTAGCTTAAAACAATGTTCTTTTTGGAGTGAATATGCTCCTTCAACAACACGTTGGACTGTTTCAAAAAATTCTTCTGTTCTATTTTCAGTTTCAACTAATCGTGCATAAGTTCTTTTATAGGTTACATATCCTAATGGGCCCCAATCAGGTTGTTTATGTCTGTATTGTTCAATAAATTTTTCATCCATTTTGAACTTTAAAACCGTCGAATTTATTAATTTTGCATAAATATTCCGTTCTTTTTGATATCCCTTAGCAGTTAATTCAAGACAAATTATTTCTCTTACCATTGTTGTTTGGATTTGATCTAATCCTAACACGGTTATACGTTTTAAAGCATTTTTGATAAGTATAATGCATTCATTCCATTCTAAACCTGTTTCTTTATTTAAACTTTTTATCAGTTTATCTGGATCGAATGGTTTAATATCTCCTCTCGAATTAATAATATGTTTCGGAAAAATATTTTGAACAGAAAAGGATATATCGCTATTGTTTGGTGTAATGATTTGTACCATTTAGAAATCCTCTTTGAAATCTTTTATCCGATTTAAGTCGCTCTTGCGATATATTTCGGATTTTTATTCGTAACTTATATAGTATTAATTTAATATTTTAAGATCACTATCAATCATTTAACATTCTTTAGCATAAATATATGGATACTCGACAAAATTATTAAAACAGAATAAAAGTCTAAAAATTTTAAGTCAATTTTTTTTTTGATGAAGAATATATTTTAAGTACATATGACATGGTTCAGAATTGAAAAATTAAATGTAAAAGTCGGAGAACGCCAAATTCTAAATAATTTCTCTTTAACAATCGATAAAGGTGAATTGCACGTACTACTTGGACCAAACGGCGCCGGAAAGACTACTTTAATTAAAGCAATCTTAGGATTTAAGAATTATATAATATTAAGCGGTAAAATATTTTTTAAAGAAATTGATATCACTGAAATGTCCACTGATGAACGAGTAAAACTCGGAATTGGTGTATTATTTCAACATCCTCCTAAAATTGATGGTGTCAAATTGAATAAATTATTGAGCGTTTGTGGACAAAAAAGAGAAAAGATGTTTCCTTCAACCAATAATTGTGAAGATGGTTTGGACGAATATATTGAAGATTTAGGCAAGAGATTGAAACTTAATCAAGAATATCTCAATAGAGATGTTAATGTTGGCTTTAGTGGTGGGGAAGTTAAACGTTCGGAAATCTTACAGATGATGGTATTAAAACCAGATCTTCTCCTCTTTGATGAACCTGATTCTGGTGTAGATATTGAAAATGTTGAGCTAATTGCAGAAATCATGCGTGAATTATTAGATAGAAATAAAATACCTTCAAAACAAGAAAAATCCGGGTTAATTATTACTCATTTAGGTTATATTTTAAAATTCCTAGGGCATATAACTCGTGCACATATTATTATTGAAGGGCAAATCACTTGTTCTGGTGATCCAACACAAATTATTAAAACTGTGATGAAAAATGGATTTGAAGGATGTAAACATTGCCTATCTTGTGCAGAAGATGAAAAATTCAAAAAGATGGTGAATATTAACCAATGAATGACGAAATAAAATCTAAAGCAAATAAAATACTCGATTCCATTGAAGAAGGCACAGATGGGATTTTCTTAAATGAATATTCAACAAATGATAAAACAAAGGAAAAAATCTTCTCAGAAAAAGATATACCTAATGATCTGAAAAATTCAATGAATAAAGTGGGAATTGATATTTCAGAACAAAAAGATGGATTATATCTTCAATCTGGAAATTCTCACGATTTATGTGTTAATAACACAAAAGGTATCGAAATTCTACCCATCCAAGATGCATTGACGAAATATGACGGAAAGAACGGTAAACTCGATCTTAAAAATTATCTGTGGAAGGCAGTAAAACCAGATAAAGATAGATATACTGCTGAAGCGGCTATTCAAGAAATTACTCAAGGTTATTTTATTTATGCAAAAAAGGGAGAAAAATGCACTTTTCCTCTACAATCATGTTTATTTATAGATTTACCTGGAATGAAACAAGTAGTTCATAATATAATAATTGCTGAAGAAGGATCAAAACTTGATATAATTACAGGGTGTACGGTTCATAAGACAGCAAAAAAAGCTTTACATTTAGGTGTTTCAGAATTCTATGTCAAGAAAAATGCTCAAGTTTCATTTACAATGGTTCATAATTGGTCTGATTCAACGAATGTTAGACCTAGAACAGGAATAATTTTAGAAGAGAATGCTAAATTTTCTAATTTTTATATTGTAATGTCTGAAGTTAAAAATCTACAAACAAATCCTTTTATTTTATTGAAGGGAAAAAAATCTTCATATTTTGGCCAAACTTTAATATATAGTAAAGGAAATAGCTATTTTGATACAGGTGCAACAGCTCATTTATTGGGTGAAGGTAGTAAAGCAAAGATAGTTTCTCGTGTCTTATCAGTTGATAAATCACATGTAATTGCTAGAGGAAAAATCATTGGAGATGCAAAAGATGTCGTAGGACATATAGATTGTTCTGCATTAATATTATCACAAGATTCTCAAGTAGATTCTATCCCTGAAATTCAAGCGAAAAACCCTGAAGTTTCACTTACGCATGAAGCATCAGTAGGTAAAATTAGTGATGAAAATATTGAATATTTAATGAGTAGAGGATTAACAGAAGAAGAAGCGGTTAATATTATTGTTAGCGGTTTTCTAGATGTTGATACCAGTCCGCTTCCAATAAAATTAGCTGAAGAAACACGAAAAATTATTGAAATGGTTGCAAAATCTGAAATGGGATGATTTAATCATCAATAATTTTTGCTTTTTTTAATGCTTTTTCTATGCTATCATGAGCTATTTTATCTGCAAATACTCTTGTAATACCTTCAATCATATTATCTCTAGTACGGGCAGCAATACATGGATATTTATTTAGTGAATCAGTTACTCTTTTTTCCAAAGAATCAACATTCCAACTATTATATTGCTCATTTCTTAGATATTGAGTAATATAGAAAGTAGCTCCACAAGGGCTACTTCTAATTATTTCAGTTTTCTGAATTTTTCCATTCTTAATACTAAAATTAATAATTGGTTTACCAATTCTAAATTGTGTTATAAAATCGTTGATTATGGATTTTTTTGGATTATCTTGAATGTCCATATTGCAAAAAGGTCGAGGAAATGAATATTGAATATCATTTTGATCTAATATAGATTGAAGCTTCATTTGAATGATGGGAGAGATCCAATCTCTATCCTCTACTGGAAAAATTGCAGATTTTATCTGAAATTTATGCAAAATTTCAGGAATTTCCATTAAAATTTTTTCCGGTATTCCTATAATAACTAAAACATCTAATGGAATGAGTTTTTCTTCAATATCTAATATGCAATTTTCTACTGAATCAAAACTATCCCAATTAATTTTATGCGCATATAGAATTTTTCCTGCAAACCATGGGTATAATATCCGACAATTAATACAAAGCGGACCACATTGCCTGCAAAATCCTGGTTTATCAATTAAATGGTTAATAACCCGTTTTCCAAATGGGTTTTCATAAAGAAATCCAATTTTTAATACATTTTCATCAAGATTTTCCATAATATATAATGAATTTTTTCAATGATTTGAGATTGACTACTTTTGAATATAACCTTGTTGACTATTTAATTAATTAATTTTCACAGGAAATTTCTTTATTTTTTTTTTTTTTTCCATGATAAAGAATAATATCTTCATATGCAATATGAATGATCTTTTTTTCAATTATTTCCATATCATTTTCTTGAATTTTCGCTAGAATTGGCTCTTGATTAATAAGATTGGATGAAATTAAAATTAATTCTCCATCTTTCTTAGTAAATTGAGATATTTGGTTTAAAAATTCTAAAGTGACCTCATACCCATGTAGGCCTCCTTCCCAAGAAAGATCAATTAATTTTCTATTTGAATCATTTATTATTTCTAACTCACTAGCCAAATAAGGAGGGTTAAAAATTATCAAATCATATGGCAATTTTTGGTTATTTGTAATTAAAGGTGTGAAGAATGACCCAAAAATAAAATTTGTATAACTATCAAATTTATTTAAGAGAGAATTCTTTTTACTTGTTTCAATAGCAATTGGATTGATATCAATCCCAATATGGAAAAAATCAATTTGATAACTCCTAAAAAGTTTTATCAGATATAAGGATATTATACCTGAACCACATCCCATCTCCAAAACTCTATATTTCTTCAATGGATACTGACTTAATATCTTAATTCTTTCATCTAGAAATTTCATTATCAACTCAGTATCTTCTTTAGGAGTATATACTTGCGGTGGAATAATCAATTTAATATTATTAAAAAATATTGGAGTCAGAGAATTTAAGTCCACTTTTTTAATTGGGTTGCTGATTTCAAAGTTCATTAACATTTTTCAGCTCCTTTTCCATCATTTCACTTTTTCCAGTTAATCCAAAATACATTATCGAAAATAATTGCTCGGGTGAAAATGATCTTAATTTTTTTGATAAAAATGGAAATTCTTCTTGTGTATATACAATTTTTTTTAAAGAATTTAATAATCTTGAAGCATTTTCATCTCTTTTCATGTAATGAATTAAGGCATTTCGAATTGATTTATTTTTATAAGGGAATATCCCTCGTAAAAATGCAAGATAGTTTTCACGAAATTGAAATTTTAAATTTTCCTTTAATTCTGGTTCCTTTAACTCCAATTCAATGAGATTGGATTCAACTTTGGGTAGGGGATAAAAACTTGTTCGTGAAATAGACTTTTTTTTTTTTATTTTTAAGAATAAATTTGTTGATGCAGTTAATCGTGAATAATTTGCAGAATTTACTTTTGCCATTAATCTATCCGCAAATTCCTTCTGAACCATTAAATTAACTGTAGAAAAAGACCAATTTTCAATTATTTTAAATAACAATGGTGCAGAAATTTGATAGGGTATATTAGAAACAATTTTATTTGCTTTTGGAAAAGGAATTTTTAATATATCAGCATGAATCACTACTACTTTAATATCTTTAGGAATTTTAGATAATTCATTTTCATTTGGATTCTCTAAAAAACATGTTGTATATTTATTCTTATAATTATCATATAAGAAATGGGCTATCTTTTTATCTAATTCAACAAGATAAATTTTTTTACATTTTTCTATCATAATATTTGATAATGTTCCAATTCCTGGGCCGATTTCTAAAATAATATCTCTACTATTATCTAAATCTGCTGAAAAAATGATAAAATTAACTATATTGCGATCTATTAAGTAACATTGACCTCTTTTTTTATCTAAATGAACACCCATTTTTGTTAATAATTCAATAAGATGATTTTTAGATAAAAAAGTCATAAATCCATTTTTTATAATACATAAAATTTTAAAAAATTAATTAAAAAATAAAAATAATTACCGATATCTGGGATTTCGAGGATTTTTACCATAATTCTTTTGATTTCCCTCTCTTTTTTTTGAATGTGGTCTTTCAGAGTGCCCAGAATCACTTTTTCTTTTTTTTACAAATAAATAATGCTTTAAATCATTTTCTTCTAATTCTTCAAGTATTCTCTTCTTAAATACTTCTAAAGGTTTAAAACCAGGAACACGAGTATGTAATCCTTCAAAATTTTCAAATAATTTCTTATTACGACTACTTAAAATTTCTTGCATCAATTTTTTTCCTACTCCTGGTAATACTTCTAGATAATGTCTTTTGATGGTGATTGGACCAACATTATTTATAAATTTGATAAATCTTGCTTCATTATCTTTAACATATTGTTCAATAACCAATGTTATTGTCTGATTTGAA
>CAYPTZ010000017.1:12781-16085 GCA_964413395.1 uncultured archaeon
CTCCCCTTCATTATATTCAATTTTTTCTGAGAGTTTTCTTTCATGAATTAATTTCTTATTTAATAAAACTTCATATAATTGAAAATTATCCACTTCTAAAACTTGGCAGATAGGATGCCAAGAATGACCTTCTTTATCTATTCCTCCATGTTGCAAAATATCTAGAATGTATAAAATACTTCCTTGCTTTAAATAAACTGCATTTCGAGAACGAGATCTACCACTATAGATTCGCTGACCTCCACTCCTTGGACCACGAGAATTTCCTTTATATGATGAATTTTTTGGTGTACGGTTGTCATATCGTCGCTCTCTATCGCTCATTTTTTAATCACTTTTTAAATTAAATTCTTCTAAGGTAAATTTTATTGTTGAAAGAAATATTTATAAAAACTCCGCCTTTGATTCTCTAGAATCTCAACCACAGAGGTTTCAATCGTATTATTCTTGGAGGCGGGGGCAAACGCATTTTTAATCACATTTTAGAAAATGTATAGAAATAAAATTGTATAATCTATTTAACTAATTTTTGCAATTTAAAATTTTAGAAAAAAAACCCAAATAGTCAAAAAAAATTTTTTTCAATAAATTTAACTTTGTAAATCTCGTATATTTTGAATCATAATTTCAATTTCTTCTTCAGTCATATCTCTTAACACTGGATCTTTTTCAAGAATTATTTTTACTTCTTGAGGATAATTGGGATCGATATTAACTATTTGAATGGCATATGATTCATCCATATTATATTCTTTAAGAAGCATATTTATTATGTTTCTAGCTGTTTTTGCATCCATCTTAGAAAAATTATGCACATATTCATATGTAGCTTCAGTAAATGGATCAGGGACAATTTCGTCGCCTAATTTTTCCATATGTTTGTATACTTTATCTAAAATTTCTTTAACTTCTGGAATGCTAATTTTTTTTTCGTTAAGAATTTGTTTAACCATGGTACTCCAATTCCCAAATGTTTTATTTTGAAATGCTTTCCTATATCGAATTTTTCTAAAATGTAAATTGAATAAAAAAGTTAGATTTAATATAAATTCGTATTTGTTTAATAATATTATTTCTGATTGCGCATTTGCCAATCTTTGTTCATTGAAATATGTTCGCTACCAATGAATATAGTTTTCATCTTATTAATGTCTTTAACTGCCACTTCAAAGCATCGACCTCGAATTGAAACGATAGTTCCTGTTTTTCCAATAAACCTTCTGTGAGGAAGTCCGCGCTTTTGAAAAGATGGATCTCCTCTGATATCTATTACATTTCCTGGTTGATAATCAATTAAGAATTTACTTAATCCTGGAAGTCCTCTTTGTCTTACTTTTTTACGATATACACGTCTTGTTTTACTATAATAACCATTATGATGAGTCAAAACTTGTTCAACCTTTTTTTATAAATTTTTATTTAATATGAATTTCAAGTTAGGATTTAAAAAAAATTTTATGATTTTGTCCCTCAAAATTATAAAAAAACTATTTCAATTGACAAAAATTCGATGAAATTTATTAAAAATTTAATATATACTTTATTTTGAATAAATTAAAAAATAAAAAAATAAACAATGATTTATTGTATAAGTAGATGTGATTTGAAAAATGAATATTGATGATATTGAAGATTGGTCAAGTAAAATTAATTTTTTTAGATCTGATCAATATAAACATTTAAAAAAATTTATTCTGAGTGAAATTAAGCAAGGTAAATCAATACTACCTGGTCAATCTGATATTTTCAATGCGTTTAAATACACTAAATTTAGTGATTTAAAAATTGTAATAATTGGCCAAGATCCTTATCCAAATAGGCGACATGCTCATGGATTATCCTTTTCAATTCCAAAAGAGACAAATGACATACCTAAATCACTAAAAAATATTTTAAAAGAACTAAAAGATGATCTCAATATTATTAAGGAAGATGGCAGTTTGATTCAATGGGCAAAACAAGGTGTACTATTACTAAATACGGTATTATCTGTTGAGGAAGGCTTATCCAATTCTCATAAATCAAAAGGGTGGGAAATATTCACAAGAGAGGTGATATCTCTGATAAACGATCAATGTAAAAACATTGTATTTATATTATGGGGCGGAAAAGCACAAAAAATGAAAAAATTAATCAATAAAGAGGTGCATTTGATAATAGAATCTCCGCATCCATCTCCTTTATCGTCCTATAGAGGATTTTTTGGTTCAAAACCTTTTTCAAAATCAAATAATTATTTATTACTAAATAAAAAGAAACCAATAAATTGGAATTTATAAAAAAAACTAATATTAGTTAATTAATTTAGTTATGAATTTAATATATTGGTCTGATCAAATCTCATTTTTTATTTAATTTTATACTCTCATATAAATACAAAAATATCCGTCTAATATAAGAAATATATGACTAATTTTTTCTATATATATAAAAAATAATATGAAAATATTTTTATCGGTCACATAAATAAATAATTTAGTATGGTTTAATATTTCAGAATGATTATAGTAACATAGTTATAGTTATATAGTTATTTTTAATTATACAAATCGCATATTTTAGTCATGAAATATGCATTATAGTTATTCAAGAGGAATAAAAAATGTCGATACTAGAAGCAAGCATTTTCTTTAAAGGGGAAACATTATTGGACAAACAGTTCTACGCGGGAATCGGTCCAGAATTAATACCTAATAGGGTAGATTTAATTAAAGCAATTGTAAACATGGCAGAAAATGCATTCATGGATGAAATTAAAAAATTTTCTGTAGGCCCCTTAGATATCTATTTACGCTCTGATAAGATTGCCTGTATTGACAATTGTGAAGAAATTATCCCAATTTACATATATATTATTGCTGAATCAAATACAAATTCAAAAGCAATTGAAGATGGTATGCAAGAAGCATTATTTCAATTTGTTAACAGGTTTTCCAAAATTGATATTTTTGGTAAAGATTTTCCTAAGTTTGAACCTTTCGCAGAACGTTTTTATAAAATTTTTAAAGGATTAATATTTGAACAAGATTTTAACAAATATAATGAAAATGAACGAAAATATAGATCATCAATGGGTTCTAAATATCAAACTTCTAATGGTAATAATATGCATGGTCACAGTAATTTTGTCAGATTTTAATTTTGATTTCTTATTTTTTTACTTCTTTAGATTTTATTTAACTTTATTGATATAAAATTCATTATAATTTTTTTATAAATATTTTCAGTCAACAATGAAATTAATTTTTAAAAATCATAATACTTACAAGGGACCAGTCCTTCATTGATGTGATGAACAACTTAT
>CAYPTZ010000018.1:0-13846 GCA_964413395.1 uncultured archaeon
TTAGAATTTTCCTAGATTTTAAATCCTGAAGAATATATTTTAAACTAGAATCTTTTATTGATTTAGCATCTTGTTTAATAGAAAAATTGGGAATATTTGATAAATATTTATTCATAGTATCTAGAGTAATATCAATGGATTGTGTTATAATTTTTGATAGATTAGTTGAGCTTAAAGTTTTATATTGGGAATCAATTTTTGGAGGAGTCCAATTTTCCATAATACGTTGAGAGATTAAATCTTTATATTCAGAATTAATTTCATAACCAATTCCTTTTCTATTCGTTA
This sequence comes from uncultured archaeon, assembly GCA_964413395.1. Taxonomy (GTDB): domain Archaea; phylum Asgardarchaeota; class Lokiarchaeia; order Sigyniarchaeales; family Promethearchaeaceae; genus Lokiarchaeum. Next base: position 289 of record CAYPTZ010000018.1, read on the forward strand.
AACGAGCAATTTTTAAAGTAGTTCCACTTCCTAAAAAGGGATCCAATACAGATTCGCCTTCTATAGTATGCATTCTGATTAATCGATAAACAATATCTTCTGGAAAAGGGGCAGAATGCCCAAATAAATTTTCTCCTTTTTGGTTAATTTTAATCACAGGAGAAATATCATCCCATATCATCCGAACTGCCCAATGCCGCCATTCATCCTTAGATAATTGCGATTTTGCTTGCAATTCTTTATGTACTTTGCGTGTTTTCCCTGCTTTAACAAAGGTATAGATATGTTCAAATGCTGTATTTACAGCAATGTTAGTAGGTTTAGGATAGGATCCCCAAGAAACATTATTAATATAGGGACATTTATCCCAAAAATTCATTCCACTTAAAAACATCCCTTCTTGAAACATAAAATCTTCAATATCATTCATAATATCTTTTATTATTCTTCTATTAAATCCAGATTTATCTGCCGCAATTGGTAAAGGTTGCACATTAATTGAAATTTTACCATTAGGTTGTAATACCCGAATACATTCTTTCCATACCCGATTGAGTGAAGTAATATAATCTTTATATGACTGGTTAAAACCTATTTGTTCTGATCCATAATCTCGTACATTCCAATAAGGAGGTGAAGTTACTACTAAAGTAATACTTTCATCTTCAATTTCGTTCATAGATTCGGAGGAGGAAAAATACGCTAATTGATTTTCTAATTCAAAATGCTTCAATTTTGACATTGTGCTATGATCATAGAATGAATGGAAAAGTAAAAAAAGCTTAAGAAATTTTTATCGCATGTTGATTTTTATATGCGTTCAATGAAGGACGATCCAAATATTGATCCAAGGGATCTAAAACGAGAAAAATTATTTGTAGGCATATCGTCTCTAATACTTTTTCTCTATTTTCTTGGATGGACTATTGCATATTCACTTCTAGATGCCCTGATTATTATGGGATTGGGATTCATTGTGCTAACACCAGCATTAATTACTAATGGAATGATGGTTCTAGTTGGAAAAATCAAAGGAATTAAAAGCTATCCAATTGACTGTGGTAAGAATTTCTTTGATGGCAAGAGAATATTAGGAGATGGAAAAACCTGGAACGGGTTTATTGGAGGCTGGATAACAGGTTTTCTTATCAGTTCATTATTTATATGGTGGTTTTATAATCGAATTGGTGAAGCTGCTGACTTTGGAAATTTAGAATTTGCGACAAGTGAATATATTCGAAATTTCTTCGGTCCTATCCTAGATACTGATAATCATGTTAATTATCCCAAATATTTCTTAAGTATTTTAATAATTTCATTGGGAAGTCCTATTGGAGATGCAATTGGAAGTTTTTTCAAACGTAGAACATCTCTTAAACGTGGAGAAGTCTTCCTATTTTGGGATCAAAACGATTTTGTAATTGTTTCTTCAGCTTTTGCATGTATTTTTTTCCCATTTAACTGGTATTACTGGATTTTCCTGTTATTAATAACACCCTTATTTACTTTCTTTTCAAATTGGATTAGTTATTTGGGCCATAAGAAAGAAGTACCATGGTAATTCTCACTTAAATTATTATTAAATATTTTTTTTCATTTTTCTCTAAACCTTTTTATTTAACTTAACACAACTGTATAAGTATGTCAGAATCTAGCTCTAATTCAGAATCAAGTTCTCATATAATTCCTAAAGTTGCCACAATCTTTGGGTCCCTTATACTTTTGGGTGAAGGTGTTTTAATGGTTTCAGGAGACGATGGAGGCCTATTAAGCCCAATTGTCAGTGGAATTTTCTTAATTTTATTGGGATTTGTCACTTTTATGTTAATTGGAATCATTAAAGGAATAGAAATAAAATTTACAGCACCAAAATTATTGACAGTTGCCATGTTCGGAGTATTATTTAATAGCGTTTTTGGAGTAATTGCTATATTGATTGCTACTATAACATTGCTAAAAATTGATTAAATACATATTGAAAATGAATATTTACACTTTTTTTCAATTTGAACTATAAAAAATTATCTAAAGTAATATTCATAAAATAAATTACTTAAATATATTTCGCTACATCAATATAGGAATCTCTATAATTTTTTTATTAATTCTTTTTATTTTTTGAAATTCTAAACTTAATAGTCTCTGTATTTGTTCAATTTAAAAAAATCATCAAAGAAATAATACTAAAAAATATAATTTCAATTTTATATTCTATAAAAGCTAAAAAAAAGGATTTAATAATATATAATTCAAAATATTTATTTTAGAAAACATATTCAATATGGAATATTAATGATTAATTATACAAACAATATTAACAATAAAATTCATTTTTCAATCATTCACCATGCATCACTCTTTGCTTTAATATCTAAAAAACTCATTCAAAAATTTGGAACCAATGCAGAAAAAGTATTGAAAAGAGCAGTAAAAATCTACGGAAATCAACGTGGAAACCGAATGGCCTTAAGAGTGAAAAAAAAAAAAAAAATTATCAATGCTAAATTTCTTTATTTATAGTGAATGGATTTCAGAACCAGAAGATTTTTTTATAAAAAATACTGAAATTAATCCTAATTATGTCTCTAATGTCTTTAAATGTCCTTGGAATACGTTATGGCGGAAAGAAAAACTTGAAGAATATGGTTATATTTATTGTCTTGAAATAGATAAAGCAATACTTTATGGTTTTAATCCAAAATTAAAAATTGAAGTGAATTCATTACTCTCAAAAGGTGATTCTCAATGTTACTTTGTTTGGAAAAATGCCAAATTTACAGAAGCTGATGTAAAAAAAATTGAAATTCAAAGAAAAGAGATACAAAATTTTGCACTAGCTAATTGGGAATATCACACAAGCCATTTATTCAAAGTATTATTTTCAGAAATAACAAATTATTACTCAGTTGAGGCAAAATACATAATTAATGAAGTTTTAGAAGATTTTGGATCAAAATTTGGAATCAAATTTAAAAATAAGATTTTAGCCAATCTTGATATTGATTTTACCACTTTAGAATATTTTAATTATTAAAAATACAATGGAGATGTAAAAATCGAATTGAAACAAATAAAGATATCTATTATAGGTTTTGATAATTTAATGGAATCCCTTTTTGCTTATATTTCTAAACCATTACTTAATAATGATACGCAACTTTCATTTAATGCAACTGTAGGAAATCAAAAAGAATATGATGAAAAGATATCAAAATATGATTTTCCAATTTTCTTGAAAAATAATTACCAAGCATTAATCAAATTAAAGCCAGATATATTGTTCTTTGCACCACCTCCTTCGGAAGCTACTTCAATCTTAAAAGATGAAATTAAAAAATATTTTGAATATGCAAAAAAAAATAATTTAATCATTCCAGATATCTATGCATTTCCACCTGTTCCTTTTGTTGAAGAATATCAACATATCTTAGGAAATAACATCTTTTCTGTGAATATTTTACCAAATGATATAAGAAATATTGATAAAAAATTAATTCAAGAAAAAGGGATAAATTTCTGCACTTTTTCACCGATTTATCCTCCAGAAAAAAGAATTCGATTAGAAAAATTTATTTCTTCATTTGGAAAAATTGTATAATTTTCATCAATACAGATACTGCCCATATTATCAACTCGAGTTCTTTCAACTGCTTTTTCATACATATATATATTAATTTTTCAATTTTTTGAACAAAAAAATTTGATCATTTCAATTAAAGATTTATCACTTATATTTCAAAATTCAAAAAAAAAAAAATTGCGGCTAAATTTTGATTATCGAGCAAAATTATCAATGATAGTAAGAACATGGAAAAAAGGATTAATAAATTATGCAATTTCTCAAGGTTTTTCACATGCTTTAAGCTCAAACTTAGTAAATTCTATGATAGAATTAGTACATAAAAATGCAGAAATTCATCAGATTCAAGAATTAAAAGAATTGATATTAATATCTGCCACTAAAGGTGGATTGCTTAAAACCGCAATAGATCATATAAATATGAAGATTCATCCTTTAGTGAATATAATATTAGATAAATTCAATTGTCAAAATTTAAAAAAAAATTATTTGTTGTTAGAAAATATGGTAAAGGAAACTTGTAATGCTGTATTAACACACGCAACACTAGAGTTGCAAAAATAATTAAGAAATTATTCTTTATTTACTTTTAATAGGTGCAGAAAATGAAAAAAATACTTTCATATTTGGATAAATCCAAACCAGTCGAAGATAGAGTCAATATTCTTCTCAATATTCTTACTATTGAAGAAAAAGCAACATTACTGAAAGGGAAAGATTTTTGGACAACTAAATCTCTACAAAATATAAAATTACCCTCTTTTGGAATGACTGATGGTCCAATTGGTGTTGCTTATTTTTCAAGCATGAAGGGATACCGTACTCGATTTCCGGCTACAATTGGATTAGCTGCTACATGGAATAAAAAACTTGCATATCAAATGGGATCATCTATGGGAAAGGAAGTTAAACTTTCGGGACGTCATCAATTATTAGCACCGGGCATTAATATTATCCGAAGTCCAATGTGTGGCCGAAATTTTGAATATTTAAGTGAAGATCCAATTTTATCTTCAGATATAGCTTCTGAACTAGTAAAAGGAATTCAATCTACAAAAGTTGCTACATGTGTCAAACATTATGTCACAAATAATTCGGAAACTAAAAGAACAAAAATTAGTACTGAAATTAGCGAACGTGCTTTATTTGAAATTTATATTAAAAATTTTAAGCGTGTAATTAAAATTTCTGATCCCTGGGGTTTAATGGTTAGTTATAATAAAATTAATGGAGTATACGGTGCAGAAAATAAATATATTTTAGATGATATATTACGCGGGCAATTAAATTTCTCAGGTCATGTAGTAACTGATTGGGGTGCTGCAGGTAAAATTAAGATTCCAGCCAATTGTATTAAAGCGGGGTTAAACTTAGAAATGCCTGGAGGAAGAATGTTAAGTAATACTTTATCAAAAAAAAACATCTTAAATGCTTTGAAAAATAATGAAATAAGTGAATCTGATATAGATGAAGCAGTCAAACCTCTTTTGCGTACATTTTTCCGTGTAGGATTATTTGATGAAATACCTCAAGAGTCAATTAAATCAATTGATAATCCAAAGCATCAACAAATCGCCCAAGATATTGCAGAAGAAAGTATGGTCTTATTAAAAAATGAAAAGCAAATTTTACCTTTAAATATTAATAAATTGAAAAAAATTGCGGTAATTGGACCAAATAGTAATAAAATATTTGGAAAAGCACTGGAAGGGGGTAGTTCGGCCGTAGTACCTCCATTTTTCATCACCCCATTAGAAGGAATTAAAGAATATGCAAAGAATAAAGTAGAAATTATTGAGAATGTCGCTGAAGCAGATGTAGCCATATTGGTAATGGGTTTAGATAACGGAGGCCATATGGTAAAAAATATGATATTTAAACCTGAAGCAGATACGGAAGGTGTAGATAGGCGAAGGTTTGAACTATCAAAAAAACAAGAAAAATTAATACAACAAACTTCAAAAATTAATACAAATACAATCGTAGTTCTTATCGCAGGAAGTCCCATTGATGTATCCAACTGGCACAAGAATGTTCCAGCAATATTGAATGCATGGTATCCAGGAATGATGGGAGGAAAAGCTTTAGCCCGTGTACTATTTGGGGACGTGAATCCTTCTGGTAAATTACCTGTTACCTATCCCAAAAAATTAAAAGATCACCCTGCTCATAAATCAGCAAAAACCTTTCCAGGTAATTTAAAGACAAAAAAAATTTATTATGATGAAGGAATTTTTGTGGGATATAGGCATTTTGATAAATTTAATGTAGAACCTAGGTATGAATTTGGCTATGGTCTTTCTTATACTACCTTCAATTTTTCAAATCTTAAGATTGATACAAAAGAATTTAATGGAAAAGGGAATTTTGTAATCTCTTTAGATGTAGAAAATACTGGACAGATAGCTGGAGCAGAAGTAATTCAAGTTTATATAGAAGAATTACAAAGTAAAGTTGAAAGAGCTGTTAAGGAACTACAAGGATTTAAAAAAATATTTTTAAACTCACAGGAAAAGAAAACAATCTCAATATCATTAGATATCACAGCCTTAGAATATTATTCAGAAGAATTACACAAATTTGCCGTTGATCCAGGAGAATACAAGATATGGATAGGAAATTCTTCTCGAAACTTACCATTGTCAGTAAATATAAATTTTATATAATTTTCTTTTTTTTCAGTAAAATATCATTTAAAATTTGAAAAAAAAAAATTTTTTTATCAGGTTTCTACTTTCATTTTTTCGAGATATTGATAGGATTGATGTTTAAAGTAGGTATTGTATAATTCTGCATAATTGCCTCCTTTATCCATTAAATATTCATGATTACCTTCCTCAATAATCGCACCATCTTTTAACACAATAATTCGATCAACATGCCTTATAGTCCGTAAGCGATGAGCAATAATAATTGAAGTGCGATTTTTCATTAAATTTTCTAAACCTTCTTGAATTTTAGTTTCAGTGAATGGATCTACAGATGCAGTGGCTTCATCTAAGATTAATATTGATGGATTATTAAGTAATACGCGTGCAAATACAACTAATTGTCTTTGTCCCATCGATAATAATTTACCACGTTCTTGTATATTTGTTTGGATCCCTTCACTTAAATCTTCAATCCAATCGGCACCTCCTGCTTGATTAAGCGCCCACATTACATCTTCACTAGTTGCATGAGGAGAGCCATATCGAACATTATTTTCTAAAGTATCAGCCCATAAAAATGGAGTTTGTGGAATCATACCCACTTGAGAGCGATAGTTATCTAATGCCAAATCTTTTATGTTAACATCATCAATAAGAATGGTTCCCTTTTGGAATTCATAAAATCGGAGCAATATTTTTGCAAGACTTGATTTACCTGCCCCTGTATGACCAACAATTGCCACAGATTCTCCTGGTTTTATTTGTAAATTAAAATTGTGGAATATGGAAACTTCAGGTGAATAGCAAAATGTCAAATTGTCAATATCAATTTTCCCCTTTATAGGTTTTATAATTATTTCGTTTTCTTGAATCACAGTGGGTTGACTATCTATTAAAGCTAAAGAACGTTCAAATGATGCCAATCCTGTTTGAAATTGCGGCCAAAAAGCAGCCAATTGAAAAATAGGGAAAAATAACCCCCATAAACTTCGAGTAAAAAGGTACAAATCAGATGCATCTAATACCCCATTTAGCAATAATTTACCACCATAATAAATTGTGAAAGCATAACAAATTCCAGAGACAAATCGTATTGAAGGAACTATTAGATTAAGATATAATGCTCTTCGATAATTAACATTGTAAGATTGTTGGTTTACTTCTTTGAATTCTTTAAATAGATGGCTTTCTTGACGAAATGTTTTTGCAATTTGAATTCCTGCCATAGACTCCTGAACAAAAGAATTCACATTTGCTAATGAACGTTGACCAATCAAAGTTCGTTTTCGAGCTTCTTTTCGATATAGAAATGTTATTAGAAATATTATTGGCACAGTAATCATTATTATTGATGTTAATCTGATATTAATTATAAATAAAGGAATAATAACAAATACCAAGCGAATGATTGAAGTTACCAAATTAATTGAGATAGAAATCATTTCTCCAAAATTCTCCGTGTCCATATTAATTCGACTGACTATTTTACCTGTTTCAAATTTATCAAAAAATGCCATATCTTGGATTAAAACATGATCAAAAATTTCTTTTCTTAAATCATATTTCATATTATTGATTATTCGTGCCATAAAAGCTTGACGAATAGCAGAAAATAACCAAGTTATAAAATGAATCAGTAGAAAAATTAATATGCCTGCTAAAATGAAATTATCCATAGGGTTTGTCTCTAATCGAACAAGAAGAAAATACACATAAACAGGTTGAAGGGCCACTGATATTTGTTCTAAGACTAAGAATATTATCGCAATAATAATGTTTTTTTTATATTTTATTCCATAGTGCCCAATTTTTTTAATTAAATGTAAATCTTTATACTGACGATCATAATCTTCTGCCCCTAAACCAAAATTAACCATTAGCTTGAAACCTCCAATAATTCATTAAGAGATTTATCAAATCTTGTGAGAAATATTTTTTGATATTCTTCTGAAGTTTTTAATAATTCAAAATGATTGCCCTGTGCAATAATTGTCCCTCTTTTAAATAAGATGATGTGATCTGCCCATCGAATTTGGCTTAATCGATGAGTGATAATGATTGTAGTTCTATCCTTTAAAATTCTATTTATCGCCTTTTGAATTTTATCTTCAGTGGCAGAATCAATTGCTGAAGTTGAATCATCTAATATTAAAATTTTGGGATTAGATAAAAATGCTCGAGCAATTGCAATTCTTTGTCGTTCTCCTCCACTTAATTTCACACCTCTTTCCCCAACTTTAGTCTCGTAACCTTCGGGCATGTTCATTATAAAGTCATGCGCTTGAGCTTCTTTTGCAGCTTCTATAATTTCTTCTCGTGTAGTTTTTCTGCCAAATGCAATATTCTCATAGACCGATTTTGAAAACAAATAAATATCTTGTTCGATATAGGAGATTTGATCACGTAGTGATTGTAGAGAATAATGTTGTAATGGATTTCCATCTATTCTTATTTCACCTTGATTAATATCATACAATCTAGAAATTAATTTAGTACATGTAGTTTTTCCAGAGCCAGTAGTTCCGACTATTGCAATATTTTGGCCCGATTTTACTTCAAAGGAAATATTTTTTAAAACTAATTTTGTAGTGTTCGGATATTGGAATGAAACATTGTCAAATTTAATATTGCCTTCAATTTTTTGATCAATAGGCTTTTCTATTTCGAATATTTCAGTTTTTTCATTAATAACATTAAGTACTCTTTGACCACCAGCGATAGCCCTACTATATATTGCATAGGCTTCTAAAGAGTAAAAGGCAGGTCCGAAGAAATCATTAATTAATGCTAGATATCCAATAATCATACCTATAGAAATCATATCTTTTTGATAAAGATAGATAGAATGGCCCAAACTTAAAGTTAATATTAAAGCAACCATCAAACCAGGTAAATATTTTGCTTGAATATCTCCTTCTGTGATACCTAATTTAGCATTCTTTTTTGCTTTTTGAAGATAATCCGATTTAGCTTTTTTTTCTTGATTCATTCCTTTAATTATTTCTATTCCTGATAATAATTCATTTAGCGTGGAATTTAAATTTCCAAATTCTATTTGTTTATTTTGAGCTACTGGAGCTAAAGTTGAAATATAAATTCGAATAGTAATATAATATATTACTATAAACGTAGATGGAAAAATAATTAATTCTAAAGGATAAATCATAGCCATCATTACAAGAGGAAGAATAATTCTTAAAATAGATTCAAGTATTAAAGTTATAGAAGGACTAATTAAGAAATTTAATTGTCTAACATCGTTCGTCGCAATAGCCATTATATCACCTAATCTTTGTTTATCATGGAATGATTGGCTTTTTCCTAATAAATTTAAATACAATTCATTTCGAGTTTCTTTTTCCATCCTTTGTGCCAATATTTCTCTTAACCAGTTAGCTATTAAACCTACAATGGGAGTAAACATCATTATTATGGCAAAAATTATTACATAATACCAGAACTTGTCAAATATACTATCTGCTAATTCAAATGCTTCTAGTGTAATTCCCATGAAAATTCTTCCATAAGTACTTAATAAAATTGCAATTATTGTAAATGACGCCCAAAAAACGAAAAATATTTTATTTCTACCATATAAAATATGCTTTAATATCCATTGTCTGATTCCTTTTTGCCTAACTTCAAAAAAATCATCATTTTCATATTGAAATTCTGATTGATTTCCGTTATTCCTCTGATTTATTTTGTTTTTTTTCAAAAATTCACCCCAATATAAAAGTATAAATAAAAAAAATAGAAATTTGTTCAATTTTTAATTTTCTACGATTAATTCTTTTCCTTTCTCAATAAATTCATATGATTGATGCTTGAAATATGTATTATAGAGATTAGAATAATATCCACCTTGAGCCATTAGTAAATCATGATTTCCTTCTTCGACTATAGATCCATCTTTTAAAACAATAATCCGATCTACATGGCGGACTGTTCTTAATCGATGAGCAATAATAATAGATGTTCTTCCTTCCATTAATTTTTCTAACGCTCGTTGAATTTTAGTTTCAGTAAAAGGATCTACAGATGCAGTTGCTTCATCTAGTATCAAAATTGAAGGATTTTGTAGTAATATTTTGGCAAACACAACTAATTGACGTTGTCCCATGGATAATAATTTACCTCTCTCCCGAATATTCGTTTCAATTCCTTCTACTAAATCATTTGTCCAATCTGAACCTCCTGCTTGATCTAAAGCCCACATGACATTTTCACGGGTAGCATTAGGAGAACCATATTTTACATTGTTTTCAAGAGTATCTGCCCACAAGAATGGGGTCTGAGGAATCATGCCTACTTTTATACGATAATCTTGTAATGATAAATCTCGAATTGAATTTCCATCAATCATAATATCTCCGGACTGAAATTCATAAAATCGCATTAATAATCGAGCCAAACTAGACTTTCCAGCACCAGTTTGTCCCACTATTGCAACAGATTCGCCAGGCTTAATATTCAAACTAAAATTTTGGAAAATTGGTTTTTCAGGAGTATAATAGAAATTTACATCCCTAAATTTTACTTCACCCTTTATTTCTTTCATTACTCGATTGTCATTTTGAACTACCATTGGTTTAGTATCAATCAAAGAAAATGTACGCTCTGCTGCAGAGAGACCTGTTTGAAATTGCGGCCAAAAGGCACCAATTTGGAAAATTGGGAAGAATACACTCCAAATGCTTTGAATAAACAAATATAGATGAGTTACTTTGATACTACCTATAGATACTAAATCGCTTCCAAAGTAAATTGCTAAACCAATTGTCATTGCTTCAATAAAGAAAAAGCTCGGAAATATAATATTCATAAACATTGATCGACTAAAATTAACTTTATAGGATTGTTGATTTATATCTTTAAATCCATCATAGACTTTTTCTTCTTGTCGAAAAGTTTTTGTAATTTGAATTCCTGCCATCGATTCTTGAACATAAGTATTGACCTGTGCTAACGATCTTTGTCCCAGCAGAGTCTTTTTTCGTGCAATTTTTCGAAAAATATTCACTAATAAAAATATCATCGGTATTGCAGCTAGAAAAGTGTATGTCAAGTTCCGATGAATTGTTACCATTGGTATAGCTAGAAAAATGATCGCAAAGAAGGAAGAAATAGATTCTATCGTGATACCCACCATTTCTCCAAAAGCGGATGTATCTGAATTGATACGGCTGACAATTTTACCTGTTGAAAATTGATCATAAAATGACATATCTTGTTTAAGGACATGTTCATTTACATCAACACGTAAATCTCGGACAACTTTATTAACTACGGTTAACACATTTAAACTTCTAGCAATTTGGCACATCCAAGATGTAAAATGAATTACGAGTAACCCTAATAAAGCCCATCCTATACCAATGAGAGGATCATCATCAATTACCATTGTGTAAATCCATGTCATATAAAGTGGTTGAATACCATTAACAATAGCAACTAAAATTATGAAAATAAATGCACGAACCCATTCCTTTTTATAATGTTTAAAATAAACACCCATTCTTTTTAGTAAATCTTTATCACTATATTTTCTATCGTAATCTTCTGCACCTAATCCGAAAAAGACCATTATTGTTCAACTTCCAATAATTCTTCTAGTGATTTATCAAAACGAGTTAAGAAAATATTTCTATATTCTTCCGATTCCTTTAATAAATCAAAATGTGTCCCTTGAGCAGAGATTTTTCCTTGATGAAATACAATGATTTTATCCGCCCAACGAATCTGACTTAATCTATGAGTGATTAGAAAAGTAGTTCTCCCTTTTAATATACGGGAAATAGCTTTTTGAATTTCTTCCTCAGTAGCTGAATCAATTGCAGAGGTTGAATCATCTAATACCAATATTTTTGGATTTGAAATAAATGCACGGGCTATAGCAATTCGTTGCCTTTCTCCACCACTAAGTTGAACCCCTCGTTCCCCAACTTCTGATTCATACCCATTTGGAGTATTTGATATGAATTTGTGAGCTTGTGCATCCTTGGCAGCATTGATAACTTCTTCCATCGATGTCTTTCGACCAAAAGCAATATTTTCATAGATAGATTTTGAGAATAAGAAAATATCTTGTTCAATATAAGCGATTTGATTTCTCAAATTTTTAAGAGAATAATTTTTTATATCAATTCCATCAATTAATATTTCTCCTTCGGGAATGTCATATAATCTAGAAATTAATTTTGTGCAAGTAGTTTTTCCAGAACCAGTCGTACCAACGATTGCTACAGTTTGTCCAGATTCAACTTGAAAACTAATATCCTTTAAAACAATATTTTTTGTTCTTGGATAATGAAAAGAAACCGACTTGAATTCAATTTTACCTTTAATATCTCTTTTAATTGGATCTTCAATTTGTCCGATTTCAGAAGTTTGATTCATAATTTCAGTAATTCTTTTTGCCCCAGCAGTTGCTCGACTATAAATTCCAAATGCCCACACTGAAATACTTGAAGGAAAGAAAAATTCATTGATTAATACCATATATCCAACTAATCTACCTGGAGCAAATTCACCATTTTTAATTAATAATGTTGCATGACCAAAGCAAAGAACCATGGTTACTGCAACCATAAATCCCGCAACAAAAAAAGCTTGAATTCGTCCTTCCTTTATACCTAAATCCATATTTTTTTTAGCTTGATTCCGATATTTTTTTAATGTCTGCTTTTCTTGCGCCATTCCTTTAATCACTTCAATTCCTGAAAGTGATTCATTTAAAATTGAATTTAAATTCCCATATTCTACTTGATTTTGGCTTGTAACTGGTCCAAATGTCTTTACATACCGTCTTACCACTATTATAAATAAGATATTAAATATAAGGGGGAATATTATCAATTGAGGAGGATATTCTGGAATTAACCATATCATTAAAATAGGAATAAGCACTGAAAGAAATGCTTGAATTATCAATGTTAATGCGGGACTTATCAAAAAATTTATTTGCCGAACATCATTAGTGGCGCGGGCCATGATATCTCCCAATCTTTGCTCATCATGAAATGATTGACTTTTCCCTAATAGATTTAAAAATAGTTCATCACGCACTTCCTTTTCCATTCTTTGTGCGAGTACTTCTCTTAACCAATTTGCAAGTAAATCTATAAGAGGAGGCATAATCGTCCACATAATAACAATTAAAATTACCGTAGCAGCAATTGCCGCAGCTTCATCCCCAAGTAAATCATTAATTAAATTCCCTAATAATATCTTGGAAAATGAGAATACTGCAATACTTGACACAGATAAAATGAACCAAATTATAAAATATATCTTGTTAAAAAAGACTCAAATATTTTAGGGGGGG
>CAYPTZ010000018.1:13856-15878 GCA_964413395.1 uncultured archaeon
GAACCATGTAAAATATGTTTTATTAACCATTGAGACACACCTTTTTGTCTAGACTCATAGAAATCATCATGTGCAGGTTTAAATTCTAATTCATTTAGATTTTCATTGGATATCTTTAATTCTGTCATGTTTAACCCTCTCTTTATCTTTTTTACTAGAGTTAATAAATCGTAATAAAGAGAAATATTAAAAAAGTTGCATTACATTTAAAATTTAAGTATGACAAAAATTACAAGTTTAGTTAATAAAGTTTACTTTTATAGTATAAATATTTAAAAAATAAATAATTGCTATACCAAAGAATCTATTTTATTTAAATAAAAAGATGAATTTAACTGATAATTATTATTAATATAATACATTAGGATATATAGAAATAAATTTTGATGAGTAGGTTTAATTGGGAAATTATCATTTTATAAACTTTGATACAATAAAATTACATTTGGATTTTTTAAAAAATTTAAAAAATTTAGATTTATCTGTTAAAAACCTCAATATACGACTAGATCGGATCATTTTCTCAAATTTATCAGCAGCGAATAGTTTTATTTCTTACTTTTTTAAAAACCAAAAGAATGAGATTAGTAATACCCCGTCTTCATCTCAAAACACTGAAAATTTGTATACAGATGATAATACCATATCAATTGTTTGCCCTTTAAATTCAATTTACGAAATAGAGCCTTTATTAAATAATATAAACAAAAATGGCATAAATTACAAAATGGAAATCTTATGTTCTGATAACCCTAAAAGCATAGAAGATCTTCAATTTTTATTACAAGACAAGCTACCTGAACTAAATTTGAAAACCATTCCTCGTTTTTCATTAATTTATCCAGATTATCAAATAAATTTGGCGGATTCTTCAAAAAAAATACGAAAACGTAACAGAAAACCTCCAATAAAATTTCAGAATATTTTAAAAAAATATGCACCCCAGATATATCCTAATTCCATTGGAAATGATTATTTTGGAAAAGCCGTTTTCGATTCATATCTCACCATTTATTCAAATCTGGTAAATCAAATGAAAAAAGATACAAAAAAGGAAACTCATAATTTGGAAGATTATCATAATTTACAGCAAGATTTTGATATTAATGAAAAGTATCAGCAATATAATAATATTCAACCGCCTTCTCCTTTAAAATATTATGATTTTCAGGAAAATAGTTCAGATATTGAATTTCGGTTTAAAGCCTATCTTACATTGGATCAATTTATTCATTTGTTTGAAAAAGAATTAGTAAATTTTGAAGAAGATAATATTTTAGAGGATTTTTCAAATTCTATTAAAATGCTGAGAATTTCTTGCGTATATGATCAATGGACTACAGATTTTCAACAAAAATCTGCAGCCAATGATAGATTTTTCTTAACTTGGAATGATATTGAATTTGCCTATCGTGAAAAAAATCTATTTCATTTAAAAAACTTTAAGCATAATGAGAATATTGGGTCTGCCTATTTTCAATTAACCCCTAGTATCGAAGATAAAGATTTTCGAATTCAGATTATTGAAGATATATTTCAATCCCAAGTATATTTAGTATGAACAAAAAAAAAAAAAGTTAAAGATCTTCTAATACAATAAAGAATAGTTTATATACACGCATATCACCTTTAATTACAAATATTAACCAGTGATAGTAAATATGACAAAAATGTATAATTGTTCAATTTTCTTTCCTGTTCTCTTTAAGATATCTATAATCTAGATTAACTTAGGTTTTAAAATGAAAAATAATTACAAAAATTCTTTTTTTTTAAAAGGAATAATTAACAAAAGAATTGGTCAAATAATTCTTGTTTGCTCTTTGCTTCTGATATCTAGCTTTGGAATTATGAAGTTAAGTAATAATGATAATGAGAGTAATTTGTCTGAACAATTAGAGTCTGAAAAAACACTCTTAGTAAAATCAGCAGCCGATCCAACCGCATTTATCTCATTATGGGATACAGCTAAAATTAGCTCAGGTTCAAGTCTTAGTAATCAAATTAAATTACCTTTAGTTT
>CAYPTZ010000019.1:0-2344 GCA_964413395.1 uncultured archaeon
ATAAGAATCTGATAAAATCAAATTTATGTTAAAAATAAAATCGGAAATGTCAATGGATAAATTAGAAATCAACAACTCAGAAATCAACAACTCAGAAATCAACAGCATAGAAAAATCGACTAATAAAATGGCCAAACATATATGTAAGCATTTAATTATATTTATTTTGCTTATAGTTGCAGTTAAAATTATCTCTTATTTGTTAGATTTGATTTTAGACGCAATTTTTACCGAACTGAATCAGATGCAAATTGGAGAACTTGGAAAAGATATCATTATTATGGCTGTTTTTCTAATTTATGCCACAATACTCTTTCTAGTTCCATATATATTCCAAAAAAAAATTTATCATGATGGAATAAGGAATTTAGGATTTAGGAAGCCTTTTGTAAGAAATATAGTAATTGGTTATATCATTGGATTTATTTTAACAGGGTTCCAAATCGGAATTACGTTACTTTTTAGTGAAAATGTATCAATTCAATCAAATATTCCAAATGATATCAGTTTGTTTTTATTTATCTTCAAATATATCTTATACTTTTCTATAGTTATGGTTACCATTAATTCTTTTTTAGAAGAATTAATTTATCGGGCGTTTCCATATGAAATACTTACAAAAGAACAAGTTCCACAATATATAATAATCATTTTTAGTTCTTTGTGTTTTACCCTCAACCATTTTATCATGTTAGAACCATTTAGTATATTGCGGTTTTTAATCTTAATGTCAGCTGGTTTTGTATTTATGATTATTTATATACAATCTAAGTCAATTTGGGCGGCAATTGGAGCCCATAACTCAACTAATATAACGATTATACTGTTTTATGGTGGATCTTGGGAAAATGGAGGTTTACTAAATGTATCTTATAATCCTCCAATAGAAGGATTTGGCAATTACATTACCCTTATTGTAAATTTAGTTATTATTGGAGTATTTATTTTTCTTTACATAAAGAAATCTCAATCAAAAGAATGATATAATTCTTTATTTTTTTGTTTTTTTTTTCATTTTCAACTCATTATTTTTTGATTTTTATTTCATTTTCTGACATGCAATTACAGTGTAAATGTTATTATCCCAGATATTCGAGGACAATATAGATCAATAGGAAATCCTTTACCCCTAAAATAAACTTGGAATCAGTGCGAAAATTTAGTCAAACCTTAGTTAAGGTCCATGGAAGATTCATTCAATTCTATATCTTTTTAAGAAAAATATCTTTATTTCTTTACAAATAAATAAAAATTCAGAAAAACCCTCGAATTTATAATTAAGGTTATTTTAATTAAATATATCTGCAATACAGGTAATTAATGTTTCTTGATCAACAGGTTTAAAGAGTAATTTGTGAAATAGACCATCAAGCTCATCGATTTTAGGTATATTATATTCTGATCCCGAAATCATTATGATTGGTATTGAAGGATGTTTTTTTTTAACTAAAGTAGCAAATTCGATACCATTCATTAAGGGCATATTAAAATCGGTAATAATCAAATCGGGTTTTTTGATAACGTTCTCAAAAACTTTTTTATAACACTCCATACTATTGTCATAAAATTGAGCATCAATTTTATACTGGGAACACACTTTTCTCATAAATAAAGTATTTGATTTCTCATCATCAATCATAATTAGTGATTTATTAACAAAATTTGATGAAAAATGAGCTAATTTAGATGGAATAGTGTAATGTGGTTTTTTTGATTTAATAAATTTATTAGATTCAATAGATTTAGCTTTATCATTCTTAATCGGTTTTTCAATTGGAAAATATAATTTAAATGTAGTTCCTTCATGTAAATGGCTCTCAACATCGATATAGCCATTATAATTTTTGACGATTCCATATATAGTTGATAAGCCTAAACCTGTGCCTTCATTTTTCGTGGTAAAAAAGGGATCAAATATGTGATCAACTATATGTTCTGGCATGCCTTCACCAGTATCTGAAACAATTAGACAATAATAATTCTTTTTTGTAAAGGTAGAATATGTTTTGGGAGATATTTCATTAATTTTTATGTTAGTTAATGAAACTTTAATAATTCCATGACCAGTAGTCATGGCTTGTTGTGCATTTGTGATTAAATTTAAAATAATTTGGTGAAAATGAATAGAATTTCCGAAAAAGATATTTTCATCACCTTTAATGTCTATTTCTATTGATATCGTCTTTGGAATAAAACCTTTTACTAATTTAATTGCATTTTTTACAGTAGAATTTAAGTTAATAGAACTCTTTTCCAATTTTTGATCACGGCTAAAAATTAAAATTTGCTTAATCAAATCTTTAGCTTTTTTTGTTGCTAGGATAATCTCGTTTAAATTTTCTTC
>CAYPTZ010000019.1:2354-15538 GCA_964413395.1 uncultured archaeon
AAACTTCTGAGAATCCTAATATAATAGACAGTATATTATTAAAATCATGGGCGATTGCTCCAGCGAAAGTCCCTAAAGATTCTAATCTTTGATCTCTTAGATAATTTTTCCTTTCTTCAAGGACATTTAGTTGTTCTTTATTTTCGATTAAAATGGAAATAAAAAGAATAATATTTTCTATAAATGGAAGATAGTGATTAATGGTATCAAGATCTTCATATATAATCTCAAAATAGCCAAAAGAATTTCTCATCGTATTTAATGGAATTGTCAATGAATTGGAAGTTCTTTGTTCATCCTTCTTTTGTAAGAAAACAAAATATTCTGTGTGATAAATAACATTAGATATTCCAGGAATTAATTTAAATTCATGACAAGATGCTTCAATTATCTTTTTACGAGAAGGAAATAACCATAATGCCTTTTGAAGCAATAATAAATTATGTAATACGACTGAATCTGAATAGTTAGTATGTGTCATATATATTTCTTAACTCCAGTTTTTTTTTTTATTATGTAATTTAGGATAAAGGATGAGTTAGAAAATTTATGAGGAAATCTTTGGGTTTTATGAAATAGGGATTTTTTGTCAGTTTTCTTTAAAATATAGTATAAGGATGTGTTTTAAATACATCCATTATTGTTTCATCATTAAATTTTCGTGTATCATATTGACAACATGCAATAAATGGCATAGATTGACAAATTTCATTAACCTGTGATTCATATTTCATTAATGCTTCATTAGATAGCTTTTTTTTAAAGCCCAAGTCATTTCACCTGAAGCTCTTCCTCCTTAGTTATATCTAATTCTCTCTTAAATTCATCTATAGACATTGTATCTACGAGATAGATGAGTTTCTCTTTATTTTTCTTGCTTTAATAAATTTTTTACTTATATCAATCCTATCTTCATCATCATCAAATGTTAAAGCAATATCCCCCCTAATTCTAAATTAGTTTGAGTAAAACCTAAATCAATCATTTTATGATGCTTTTATTTTTATGTTATACATAGCATTAAACAAGTTATACTAATAATATTTATGTCGGAATAAATCTAAGTTGGTTACTATAAATACAGATTCCTAAGGCAAAAAAAAAAGGAAATGAAAATAGTAATGAAAATGATGGCTAAAATGATGATGGAAATGACAGCTAAAATGATAATGGAAATGATGTTTAAAATGATGGTTAAAATGATGATGAAAATGGGTACTAAAATCGTCCCAAAGCTTTTTAAATTAGATTCAGGATTTACAAGAAATAAATTTTATTAATCACTACAAAATTTATGTAAAGATTAGATGTGAAAAAATATGGTTAAAATAAACTCACCAAAAGGAATAATATTATCATTGATAGCTGGTGTTTTTTTATTGTTACCGTTTCCTTGTAATGACTGAAATAATCGATGTTTTTCAAGGAAATACCACTACAACCGGAATTTTAGGAATTATAAGTATAGTCATCGGAATAGTTTTTATGATTTTTGCACAAATTGAAAGAAATAAACAATAAAAAAAATATTTAGATTATGAACTTTTTTTTTCATCATTTTTTATAAAACTTGCATTATTCACTTTTCCATAATAAGTAGAATTTTTAGGAACATTTTTATTGACAATAGTATTACTTCCAATAAAACTATTAGAACCTATAGTAATTCCAGGCATAATACTTACCTGTACTCCGAACTGAGTATTATCTCCAATAACAGTACCAAGTTTTTTTCGATGAGTTTTAACTTTAGTCCCATTTATAGACATTTGAATTGCTTTTTTATCTAAGCGTAAATTTGCAGTAATACTTCCACATCCAAAATTGACATTTTCCCCAATAATGCTATCACCAACGTATGAGAGATGTGGAATTGCAGAATTATTCATAATTATCGAACCCTTTATTTCAGAACCATTACCAACTTTACAATTATGACCAATAGTAGTATAAGGGCGTAAATAGGCATTTGGGCCGATTGTGCAATTTTCTCCAATAATCACGGGTCCTTCAATATAGGTCCCAGATTTAATTATGGTATTTTGTCCGATTTTGACTGTTCCATGAATAGTAACGAAGTTTTCAATTATCCCTCCCTCATTGAGAATTAATTTGGGGGGGAGATTTTCTTTTGATACAGGATCTCCAGGTAATTGAGAGATAAGATACGTTGAAGCATCTAATAATTGCCATGGGTGCCCAATATCACTCCAATAAAAATTTGAAATGTTCTGGATATGAAATTTTGAACCTGATGAGATACAAATAGATATAGAATCCGTTAATTCATATTCTTTACGTGTGGAAAGGTTAGTATTTTTAATAGCTTCGAAAATTTTAGGAGTAAAAATATATAATCCAGCATTTGCAAGATATCCAAATCTATCATCTGGAGGTTTCTCTATAATTTCTTGAAGATTTCCTTCGGTATCAATTTTCAATATACCCCATTTGGAGGGATCGGGCATTTCTTTTGCGGCAATAATACCTTCAAAATCATTTTCATTAAAAGTGGATATAATTGATTGAAAAATATTCTTATCCATAAAAAGATCTCCATAGATTAAGATGAAAGGATTATCCCCAACAAATTCTTTAGCAAGATTAGTGGCATGGGCGGTTCCTAAAAATTCCATTTGTTCTATATAGGAAATATTCAGGCTAAATTTTTCACCATTTCCAAAATAGTTTTCAATTTGGTCTTTTAAATATCCATCAATAATTAGAATATCGTCAACATGATTTTCTTTCAATATTTCAATTGTATGTTGTAATAAGGGTTTTCCAGCTATAGGAATTATAGGTTTTGGTTTTGTCTCAGTTAGTGGTGCTAATCGAGTGCCTATCCCCGCCGCAAGAATACAAGCTTTTATTTTTTTCATAAATAATCATTTTTTTTATATATAGGAATATGATAAAGAAATTTGATGAAATAATATATTAAAGTTCAAAACTATATCATTATTGAATTAGTTGCCATTGTCATTGATAATTTTATCAGACTCATCATCACTTGCTTCATCTGACATCTGATCTAACTTTTTTTCGATTCTTTTTTTTTCATCTTCAATAATTTTTGCTTTTTCTTCTTCAATTCGCTTTAATTCTAATTCTTGTTTAACTTGATCTAATTCTTTTTGCTTCTCTAACAATTCGTGTTCTTTTTTCAATTGTATTTTTTTTTGTTCAATTCTTTTTTCTTCAATAAGAGTTTGCTCTTCTTCCAACTGTAAATTTAATAATTGAATTTTATGTTGATTTTCTTCCAATTTTTCCTGCAATGCTTTAGATTGTGCTTCAACTTGTCGCTTCTCGAGCTCAGTTTTTTCTAGCGATTTGATATCGGCAATTTCTTTAAGAACATTATCCGCTGCTTTCTTCAATATTTCTTCTGAAGCTCGTCTTGAAGCTCCATCTCCTCCTTTTTTTAGGACTTTATCAGCAGCAGTAATGAGTAATTGATCAACGGGTTCAATTGAAGAAATTTCTGATTTACTTGCTAAAATATTTCCCGCAATTTCCACTAATTTGTCATCAGCTTTCTTCTTTTCATCTTCTTCATTTTGAGTTCTTAAGAATTTTAAAATTTTTGCTTCAATTTCGTTTTTATCTTTTTTCCCAATTGATTGAAGAACTTGAACGGCCTTTTTTCGAACAAAATCTTCAGAATCAGCTAATTCTTTCACAATAAGATCATAATATGGTTCTAATGATTTAGGATCTGTATCTGCAACATATTGCAATAAAAGAAGAATACCCTCTCGTTTTTTTGGAGAGCCATAGAGAATAAAATCTTCAATATATGGAAAAATTAATTCTTTATGTTCTTCAGTAAATTTTTTTATTGATAT
Source organism: uncultured archaeon (assembly GCA_964413395.1). Lineage (GTDB taxonomy): Archaea > Asgardarchaeota > Lokiarchaeia > Sigyniarchaeales > Promethearchaeaceae > Lokiarchaeum. The sequence continues at coordinate 6,206 of CAYPTZ010000019.1, forward strand.
AATGATTGAATAACGAATAACATCATCGTCCAAATTTAATATTCCTAACAAAGATGGCATTATAGATTTAACGACTTCAATGGATGTATTCGTAATTATTCCTAAACTGGGGACTAAATCTTCAATGAAAGTTTGCTCTCTTTTAGCTAAATTTACATTAATTAGCTGGATAGCATCCTCATTCAAATTTTTATCTAAAAATTCAAAGATTTTCTCCATTAAACTACTCATTTGTTTAATTCTCCTATTTGTATTTGTACTATTTTAATTTTCTTTTCGTAAATTATCAATATTATTTATTATTTGACGAATGGAATTATAAGATAATTGATTTAAATGATTTCTCTCTAAGAAATGAATTGAATTTTGGTAATATAGAGAGATAATAAAATTATTTTCTGAATCTAGGGAAAGTTTAATCTCAAAAAAATAATCTTGAAGCAAGTGTATAAATGATTGAAAAATATCTCCTTGGGGATCTTTTTTCTTTTCATGTATTTGTGTAAAGGGTAATTTCATTACAATTTTTATGTGGTTTTCACCATTTATGGTAGTATTTGCGGTGATATTTTGTTCTGAACAATAAATATTAAAAACAACTTCAATTAAATTGATATTATCAATTATATCATTTCTCGCATTAACAATAGTAATACCTGTATTAAAATTGGTGATGAAAATGGCACCTTCATACCAAATTATTAAAAATTCATTTAAAATATCATAAATAAATGTTCTATCACGAATTATTTTATCTTTATTTATGATTTTTTCAAAAATATCTCTGTCGGCATTTCGTATATTAAGATGAACTGCCGGAATTTTACTGTTTTCTATAGCCTCATGAACTATAGTAAGATTTGTGTTATAATTTTGAGTAATTTTTTTTTGTAAACGAGGAAACATGATATCAATGAAATCTTCGTTATATATTAATTCATCCTGAGGACTATATAGAGTAGTATTCTTATTTAGATAACGTTTAATATTATTTACTGCTTGTGAATAACAAAATTTAGGAAGATCATCTAAATTGGCGCCAGATTGAATTCGTACTTTAATTAATATACGTTTTGGACACATTGGTGATAATACACAAACCATTCGATCGTCTTCACAAATTCCGCAATATTCATTGAGTTCTTTGAATAATAATTCATTTAATTTTATCATGGCTTCTTTTGGAACAATAGCTTTTGATATATAATTTGTTAAATCTTCTTCTTTGAAGGTCATGATAATACTCAAAATTTGTAAAGTATAATAACAAAAAACTTTTTGTAATTAGTGAAAATTCTTTTTTTTTTTAAGCCAGAGTAAAAATTAAAATTAGCAAAAATTTCTAATATTTCTAAAATTAAAAGAGTAATATGGATGAAAAAGAAACCAATGAAAATGAAACCAATGAAATACCTGAAATCAAAAGTGAAAATCAAAATCAAGTGAAAAATGAGGATCTTCCAACCCATCCAGTTGAAATAATTAAAATGAGGAAAAGTGGTGGCCTTACTATCCCTAAAAAAATTAGGGAAGAATTAAAGGAAAATGAAGAAGATATTGTAAATTTTGCTTTTTGGAAAGAAGGAAATAAATTAATATTTCTAAAAGTGAAAGAATATGAAATTCCAGATTTAAAAATAAAAGGAGCTGAAAGTAAGACTAAGAATACTGAAACTAAAGCTAAAAAATCACCTTCTAAAAAAAAAATCAGCAAAAAATCAGGACCACAACCTGAAATTACAAATTATTTTCCATTTCAAATTCAAAATCAAGAAAAAATTGCTAATGCACTAGAAAGTACATTTTATAAATTAACAGAAGATCCACCGAAAATAGAAGAAGCTATTGAAAGGATTAAATATGTTTTAATAAATTACTCTACAGGGAATAATACAAATGATTCTAGGCTAAAAAATACCATTATTATATTTTTAGTAGATATATTTAAGAAAGTAAATGATCCAAGTTTACATCAATTGCTCGATTATGTGAATGATAAAATTGTGAATTCAATTGCAAGCAAATATCTCAAAGAACAAGCTTTAATTCAATTAGTATCTCTTGCAATTTCAGCAAATCATTATGAAATGGCAGATCAACTTTCAAAAAACATACTTATAGGAATATCTGAATACACTGAACCTTATGCAATCATGCAAGGTTTTAAAGGATTAGTAAAGTCCTTAGTAAACATCCAACATGAAATTCCAGAAAAAGTGCAACTTAAAATTAAAAATGAGATCGAAAAATACATATTTTCTGCTCAAAATCCTTACATATTTCAAAAAGAAGATAATAATGATTATGAAAAAGAGATTGTAGAAGAAATTTCAGTAGATAATCCAATCGATTGTGATAATGAAAGTGATGAATCGAGTAAAGATGAAATACCAATAATTAATGAAGAGGAAATTGAGATTGATGAAAATGAGGAAGAATTAAAAGAATCTTCTGAAATTATTGAAGCGGATTTGGGTAAAATTCCAACAAATGAAATAAATTCTTCAATAAAACCATATCCTCAATTATCCACAGATAATTCTATTGAACTAGTAGATTTACTAAAAGATTTGCATATGATTGAAGATGCATTTTCAATAATTAAAAGATTACAAGCAGAAATTCCTACAGATGATATTTATATTGATCAAGTAAGAAAAAAAGTACTAGAATTACGGAAAGAAAATATTTAAGACAGAAAGAAATCACATATTTTGATTTGACTTTTTTTTTTTAAAAGAAATATTTTTGATAATCAATAAAAAAATGAATGAAAATGCTACGACAAGTATTTCTGTATTACAAGAATGAGAAGATTTTTTCTTATTATTTTGCAAATGCATATGATAATTCAAGTTTAGATACTATTATTAATCAAAGAGTGAAAAATTTCATTTCTGATCCAACCAATGGTAAAATGTATAATAAAATAATTTTTGATTATCAATCACATTTTGGAATGTTTAATGATGTCTTTTTTTTATTTGTTACAGATAAAGCAGATCGCCCTAAAATAATTCAGAAAGAATTAAATAGAGCAGCTAATTTATTTAAAAAAGAATTTTCAGACCCACTTTCTATCAAAGAAGAATCTACTGAAAGAGAAGAATTTACTGAATTCATTAAAGAAACACATTACTATCTCCATCCGAAAATGGTATTGGTAGGACCAATTGGTTCTGGAAAAACCACTATCACCAAATTAATGGGTGCAAACAAACCCGAAAAAAAAATCATGAATTTTGCTGAATATTTTCAAATACATTTAGATGATATTTTCTTTGATTTATGGGATTTCATTGAAAAAGAAGATTTTTCTCCCTTATGGAATAATTATTCTCGAGGATCAGACTTTATTTTTTTAGTTTTAGATGGAACAGAATTAAAAATATTACGGCAAAAAGTTGAATTCTTTACATCATTAGTAAAAAGAGAAGGAAAATATAGTGAATGGGCAGTTATTTTAACCCATTCTGATTCTCCTGAATATATCACATCAAATAAATTAAAGGAAACTTATGAAATATTTAATAATATTTCAATTTTTGAGATAAATTTAGTAGCAGATGATGCAAAAGAGAATATAAAAGAGATTTTTCGTGAAATTATTGGTTTAAAGAAAGCTCTTCCTGCCGACTTTAAAAATAAAGTTCAAACTGCAAATCAATTTGTAAGTCAAGAAAAATATTCAGATGCAATAAATGTATTAAAGGAATTGGTAAACATTTGTGATAATTATCAAGAATTATCTTATCTTGAAATATTTAATAAAAAAATCTCTGAATTAGAAGAAAAATTAATACAAGAAAAAGAAAAGGAAGAGATAGAAAAGAAGAAAATTAAGCAACCAAAAAAAATATCATTTGGTAAATTCAAGGGAGTTAATTCCTTACCTACTTTAGGAGATATTCCTCCCGCACCTAAGATAAATACTGACAATAGATCCATAAATGGAGCAAATGAATCCAGTATTCAAAAAAAAGAGATAAAGATGTCTAATATACCTGAAATTGAATTAGAATTACCAAAAATGGAATCCCTCAAAAATCCTTTTTTCAAGACTGATCCATCGAGAATTATAGATACAGAACTCCAAAAAGAGAATGATTCACAAAATCTTTCTCATTTGAAAGAAGAGATATTAAATAATTCCATTTCTATGATGAAAAATGAAGAAACTCAAAAAAAAGATATTCAATCAAATATAAATGTTAGTGATATTTCAATAAATCCAACAAAAATACCTCCTATTAATCCCATACTAGAAATACCCGAAGATAACAGACTACAAATACAAAAATCATCGAATAATGATTCAGAACGTTTAGGTGAAGAAATTCGAAATTTGGGGGAATCTTTATCACTGAAGTTATGTGAGAAATTTACGGAGCAATTGAAAATTAAGTTGAAAAAACCAATTTTAACTGAAGAAGAAATTACAAAAGCTGCGCAATTATTTGTAAATCAAAGAAGAAAAAAAAGATCAACAAATTGATAGGTAATTTTTAATTTTCTTTTTTATTCTGAACTCAATTCACTTCGTTTTATTTCAGATATTTTCTCATTTTGTATCTCCGTGAATAATAAAACAACTGATTTGATAAACATTGTTCTAATTAAAACAGAAATGATTTTTTTTAAATTCATTTTTGTATTTTCAAATAGAGAAAAATCAAATAAAATCGCCATAATAGATAAATAATAGAAATTTTTGAGATTTAAACCAAAGTTCTTCCAAATTTTCTATATATTTTGGAGAAATTTTCTAATTATTAAATCAATTCTACTTTAATTAAATGATTTTCTAGGGAAATAATTTTAATGAATTAAAATTTAGATTGATATTTATAGATCCAATCACCTTTTTTAACAGGTTCATCAACACTAATGCTTAATAAAATAGATTCGCCTTGAGTAATAAAGGGAGTTTCTGTAATTGATTTCATTTTAATTTGCATAGATGAAATGATTTGCTTATGAAATGTTCCTAATTTAGCTCCTTCAAAAATAATTTCATCACCTAATTTAAGAATATGAGCATTTAATTGTATTTTAGCCACTTTTACATTTCTATAATATGAAATAACTTTTCCAATTTGAATTTTCTTTGCAGTAGCTTGATTCCCTGATTTTTTGGAAGCTATATCTTCTGGACCTGGTTTTCCGAAATAAAATCCTTTTGAAAATCCTCGATTGTATACACTTTCCAGTTGAGTTAACCAAACCTTAACTTTATCCTGAGAAAAATTTCCTTCATAATAACTATCAATTGCTTCACGATAACATTTTGCAACAACTTCTAAATAGTGAGGATCTCGCATTCGTCCTTCAATTTTAAACGATGAAATATTAGCATTTATTAACTCGGGGATAAATTCAATCATGCAAAGATCTTTAGAATTTAGGAAAAATCCTTCATGATAATCCATTTCAGAGCCATTTTGATGGATTAATTTCCATTTATGACGACAGGGTTGCAAACATTTACCTCGGTTAGCAGAACATATGGGATCGTCATTAATGAAAGTGGAAAAATAGCATCTTCCAGATATGGAAGTACATTGAGCCCCATGTATAAAAGTTTCAATTTTTGCTTGATTTAATTTTAGAGCGATATCCTTTATTTGGTTTAGGGAACATTCTCGTGCTAAAATAATTCTTTCTGCACCTAAATTCTCATAAAATTTTGCTGCAATAGAATTAGAAATACTAGATTGAGTAGATATATGAAAGGGGATGTTTAATTCTCGAGCTAATTCAATTGATGCTAAGTCATGAACAATTACTGCATCAATATTTGCCTTCTTTGCTGTCTCTAAAACTTTCCTTAAGTATTCAATCTCATTTTCATAAATAATTACGTTTGTGGTGAGATATGTTTTTAATTGAAAAGAATGAGCATATTGAACTAAATCGTCTATTAAATCTAAAGATACGTTATCTGCATTCATTCGCATATTTAAAGATTCGGTTCCAAAATATATTGCATTTGCATAATCTTTGATAGCATTAATAGATTTTTTATTTTGAATTGGAACAAGTAATTCCACTTTCACTTCTTTTTCAATTGAATTCATATCAATATCAGAAATTAATAATGGACAATTTCCCAAAAAGATTATTAATTTTGGCATTGTTCAAGAAAAATTGTGACCTTCATTTCTTGCTTAGAAAGAACACTTACTCATAATACTCCTTCAGTTCGACTATTTTTTCTCAATTACATTGAATGATTTAATTTTGAAACGTTTTGATCATGCCAAAACAAGACGTTTATCCTATTCTCCTGCATTTCAAAGAGAAAAACCGTTCTTCTCGTACGAACGCGAGATGATACTACGGAAGCTTGGTTTAATTTTGTCGATGGGCGATAAATTCAAAAAGGAGCGAGTATTAAGAGTAAGTGCGAACTAATTCTATAATATTCCGAAAACCGAGGTCTTCAGTTTGTCACGCTCCAGTATCTTAAATATAGCAAAAATTAAATACTTTTTCCTTCTCCTCACTCAAAGAGTTTTTCTTGCAATTCTAGCCGTGGATGAAGTGATATTATACCGAATTGTCACCGATCTCCTTCTAAAGAAACTTTCCTATCATGAAATCAGGGAGCATCTCCAATTAATTTATGGATTAGATGTTACTAAACATAAGTTAAAACAAATTCGGGATGCTGCTGGAATAAAGGCTAAAACAATAAATCAAAAATTAAACCGAAGTATTCGCTCCAAAATAGTCACAATTGAAACGGACGAAATATTTCAAGGAAAAAACCATGCTATCTTGGGGGTTGCGGAAAAAAAATCTCAATATTTGATAGACCTTAAACCCGCTCCCGATCGGACCGCGGCCTCAATTACTGCCTTCTTAGCGCCCATAGCAAAGAAATATTGCAATATCCGAGTAGTCATTTCTGATCTTTATACTGCCTATAAAACCGTGATTCCAGAACTTTTTCATAAAGCACGTCATTTAGCGTGCCATATTCACACCCAACGAATATCAATGCGATATATTGAAAAATTGAAGGCATCCTATAGACGAACGAAAAAAAAACTTCATTTTGTTAAGATGGCCCTTAGAAAGGTACACCAAAAAATCACTAAAGCCCTAGTCCAAAAAGCAGATTTGGAAAGGAATTTGGAAAAAGATCGATCAGAGCGAAAAATTCTACTTTCACTTAAACGTCAATCAAAATCTGGAAGGACCAAAACAATCGATCGAAAATTACTGAATTTGCGGAAACGCATCAAAAAGCGATCAATTTCTCTTCAAGTTTCAATTAGATCTCTGTCAAAATCGCGAAAGACACGAGATCAAAAAATAAAAGATAGATCCCACCTTGAGAAGATGCTTGGGAAATCTCATCAAATCTATCTCCAATCCTGTCGACTTGAAAAAGCGTTTTTCAACTTACTGAAGGACAAGAGCAAAAATTTTGAATCAAATTTACAGAAGTTTATGATTCGGTTGGAAAGATCCAAGTACGCATATGCTTTGAGTCTGCAGAGGATGATAAAAAATAATCCCCAGATCTTTTCGTTACGAAAAGCACATGATTTATCTTGGAATTACCAAAATAGTAATACAATAGAACGAATATTTGGGATTCTTCGTCCACGTTTGGATTCAAGCAGGTTATTACAGACTGACGAAGGGACGACATATTTCTGTGATTTTTTTCGATTATATTATAATACAACACCAAGATATACGGGTATCAACAATATTAGGTCTCCATTTGAACAATTGGGTGGGAATTTACGGAATCACAACTATTTAGATTTATTATTTCCAAGTAGGAAGCGAACAACTCTGTTTCTCTGTCAAGAAATTTCAATGAAAAATTCCTTAGGCTTTCAAGTGCGAAGTCATATGCATCGCGGGGCGAAAATTTGTACTTAATAAGGAAGAAGGGGAAAAAATAAGCGATCTAATGTATTCTACCGAAGAAGAATTATAATAAAAAATGAAGGGGTCATTTTACCTCTTTTTGAACAGTGCCTTAATTTTTAAGAAAATATTCAGAAAAAAAATAATATAAAAAGGAAAAAGAAGGCTATATTTTAGAAGTTAATTTTTAACCTTATATATTGCAAAAAAAAAAAAATTAAGTTGTTTGCGGAATCAAGGCATCAAGATAATCTTCACCATATTGCAATGCATTTGGAAAATAAAAACCAAACGAATCCGTAAAGAGATCCCAATAAGCCCAACCAAATCCCCGTTTTTCCGCCTCTTCTCTAACTATTCGAGCATAGGTCAATATTGAATCCTTATCAGCTTCAAGATTGGCCCCAAATTCTCCTACTAAAATAGAGCGATTATTTGATTCAGCCCAAGTTTGAGCTTTGTCAAAATCTGCTTCTAATCTTGCCATTTCAGTGGCATTTCCGGTAAAATTTAAACCTGACCATGCACTACTTCCCTCAACCCAATCTGCATCTTGATGTGTGAAATTAAAAGGTTCATAATAATGAAAAGTAGCAATAATGTTTGTATCATTTTCTGGTAGTTCGACATATTGTAAATAATCAACATGATTCCACCATATTCCCCCTACAATTAAATTTTTAGTTGGGTTTGTTGCCCTAATAGTATTAATTGCTTTTAGTGCATAGGAGTTCCATAATTCGTGACCATTTGTTGTTAAATTGTTAAAAATATCTCCCATTGGTTCATTCATTATTTCAAATAAAAGTTTATCAGGATATTCACTAAAATTTTTTGCAATTTGATCCCATATAGCTAGAAATCGATTTTCCTGACCAGCAGGATCATTCATAAAGTCATCATAGTAATGATTATCTATAATTATCGTAAGATCTCGCGATAAAGACCAATTAATTACTTCATGAACTCTTTCCATAAAAGTTGCATCTATAGTAAATGGTGCTATATCATCCGCTTTATTACTCCATCGAACAGGTAATCTAACGAAATCAAACCCAGACTCATTTATAAAATTAAAATCGGATTCTCTAATAGTAGATCCCCAAAGACCTTCTCTCGGCGCATCTAAAGCATTTCCTAAATTAATACCCCTATCAAGAGATGTGAAGGGTGTTGTATTGAAATTTGGAGGGTCATCTGGAGGGTCATCTGAAGTATCTTTATTAAAAAATATAAAATAAGATGAGACAGTAATTATAGTCATTAATCCAAAAACTATTAAGATTTTCTTGAAACTAGCACTTTTTGCTATTCCTGTTGAGTTATTTAACATTTTCTTCAATTCCATATAAAAAGTCTTACATTTCTAATTATAATATCCGAATAGCTATATGAGGTTCTATCAACTTTTTTTTAATTAAAGTTTTTATCTATTTCCTGCCA
>CAYPTZ010000020.1:0-15499 GCA_964413395.1 uncultured archaeon
ATTTAATACTATGTTACCATAATAAATGAGCGATAAATCAGAAATACCAAATGAAAATTCATTAGATTCTGACGATTTAAATTTTAAAAAAAAGACTTCAATTGCGTTGAGAACTCCAATTAAACATGATTTAGCTGAGAAATTAGTTAATAAGTTAAATAATGATTTTTTAGATCAATTGAAAGATAAATTTGGGATTATTCAAATGATTCCTCGCTATAATATAAAGGAAGAGTTAGAATCTATTGATTTTGGAATTGAATTAAATTCACAAATTAAGGAAGAATTAAATAAAATTGTAACAACCGCTTATTCTCAGGTAAATGAGAACGGAGATGAATCAGATGAAGAAAAACCCATGACTTTTACTGATTTATTAGGGACTTATCGTATAAAAGTAACTAGGATATATATACCAATACTAATATGTATATTTTCGGCTACATTTTTAGCTTGGTTAGCTGTATTTCCCGCCGAAGTAAATATTACAAGTGCAGCAGTATTTCCCGAAGAAGAATCAATTTGGAAGATTTTATTAAATGGGGCGATTCCCGTAATCATGAGTGCAATATTTATTACAGTTTTATGGATACTAATCAAAAAATATGGAATAAAGGTGTTTAAAGCAATCATGGGGATAATTGTGATTTTTTACACTTGGATAGGATTTGATTTTTTTTCTCAAATAATAGTGTATCTAATTTGGGATTATTTTGGGAGATTATATACAAATTATTACAGTTACCTCATAGATTTCATTTCATATGGTTCAGCACTAATTCTTTTAATTACTGGAATATTATTTTTCAGAAATAAATTAAATACTCCTCAAAAAAATATCATTGTTTTACTTTATGGAATATTTATGGGAGCACTATTTGGAATATTATTTCCACTATGGTCATTCTTTACTTTTGCCATTTTCCTTTCAATATGGGATCTTATTACTGTGTTTAAAGGACCTCTTGGGAAAATAGCTGATTTACTTAAAGAAGATCAGATTAAAGCCCAAAAAAAAATTGAAAATCAAGACAAGAGTGAAAAAACGTTCAATAAGGATTCAAAAGATTTTAATACTTTTTCTTCTGTTCAAAATCGTAATATTTCAGATGAAGAATTAAAAATAAATTACAAAGACGTTCAAGTCGAACTTGGTTCTGGAGATCTAATATTATATTCTGCTTTAACTGCAAGTATATTTAAATGGGTGATGCATAAACAACCTGAATTTGCATGGTTTTTAATGATTTTCACAATCATAGGGATATTAGTAGGATTATTTCTAACACTATATTTACTAATTACCAAAAGACGGATGCTTCCAGCTTTACCTTTTAGTATGCTTTTTGGAATAGGAATGTTTTTTATTGGAGAACTGATAATATGGTTAATCTGAATTATTCAACTTTTTTTTTATCCTTTAAATTTTTATTTATTAAACCACAACTTTTTTATTCTCTGAGAAGAATTTCCTTTTATGGAAACTAATATTACTATCTCAGTTGTCAATTTGCAGAATTTTGAAGATCGAATTATTCAAATGCCTTATTTTGACAATAATACACTGTTATCTATAATACAATTATTACTATCTCAAAATTATCCCTATATCAAGCTTTATGAAATTGCAATAACAACTACTCAAAATTACACTTTGAATTTTGAGGATGTTCGAAAAAATATTCTTGAAATAATATCCTTGTATTCTACGAATTTAATTCTCACATCAAGAGAAAAAGTCAATGGGCCTAATTTACTTGAAAAGGAAATATCTGAAGAGAGCGTTGATGATTTAAAAAATATTCCTAAATCAATTTTACCAGAACCTGAAGTTACACCAGATGGGTTATTGTCCGTAACCGATGCTGATAGAAGAATTAAAGCAAAGATAAAAGGTGGATTTTTAGATGAAAGTAAAATGAATATTGATGATACTCTAAAACCATCATATAAAGAAAAAGAAAAAGAAGAAGAAAAAATCATAAAGGATCAATTTTATAGTGAACCACCTTCTCCTCCTGGTGCTGGTGCACCTCCCTCCCCTTCTCCATCACTTAAACCTCTAACAGAATTAAAAAAGAACGAAGTTGAGAGAATTATTGAACCCAAAGAAGATTATTCTGGATCAATTAATGACAAGGGGGATATTGGGGCTTTAGATTCTGATGAAGATGATGGAATTGGGGCTTTAGATTTAAAAATTGAAATAGATTTGGAAGAAGATATCATTAGTGATATAAAAGGAGAACAGGAAGTGGCTGAAGAAGAGGAAACTGCTGAAGTTGTTTCCGAAAAAGATGTATTACCTACAACAATGCAAGAAATTAACCAAAAGGAAGAAGACTTTGGAAAAGATAGATCTCAAACACCCCTACCATTAGCTTTACCATCAACAATGAAAAAGAAGGAAGTCGAAGAAAAATCTCCTTCTCCGCCTCCTCCATCTCCAATACCATTAGATTCATTTACTCCAGATAAAACAAAATCATCTGGTAAATTTTTAGCACGAAAAAGTTCAACCCAAGAAAAAATAAATGAGGTCTCAACCACCAAAGGAAAGAGGGATGAAGAAGAAAGTATTGAACCTCAAAAAAAAAGTAAACAAAGGAAAAAGAAGGCTCTTGGTAAGAGGTCTGGTAAAAAATCCATTCCATTACCCAGAGCAACAAAGACATTTGAAATTGAATCTGAAGATAGGGAAGAAATACATCCTTCTGAAGTAAAAGATGTGCGCATGGATGAGGATGTAGATGATAAATATGGAGAAGAACTATTTACTTTACCAGAAGAAACTGAAGAGCTCTCAATAATTTCTGAAGAAATTAAAGTTCCACAAATCAAAACCTATAGGAAAAATATTTCCATTGATTATTTCAACGTAATGAATCCTGAGAAATATTATCCTATGATTGTAAATATTGCAAATATTAAACAAAAAAAAAAAATTGACCAAGAAAATATTTTTACAGGTGAGAGAAAAACTCAAAAACAGGATGAAATGGAAGTTCAATTGAAAAGTAGTTCAATAACAGTGAGACCTATTTTTCCAGGTTGTTCTGTAACGCCCTTAGAAATTCAAACTGATTTTGATTCAAAAGAAGATGAAGTGACATTTTACATCACCCCTATGGTAAATGATGATTTAGAAGAATGTAGGGTAGATTTCATTAGTAGTGAAGATATTATTGTCCATTCAGTTGCCACTCCTTCAAAAGTTCAAGATCCTCGTTATGCCAAAACTATTGCTTTATATGGAACTCTAGCAAGTATGATTCCAAAAATCTTTTTATTTTTTGAAATAGATATTGGAGCAAATAATACTGTTGATAGAATCGCTCCATGGATGGAAACGATTTTTGGTTCGATGACTCTATCAAATTTCATAGGATTATTTGGAATCGGAATTGCTTTAATCGTGAGTGTTGCAGTCTTCTTTAAAAGAAAACCAAAGAAAATATTAAAGAAATTCCAATTGAAAGATTTAAGGAAAAAATAATTGAATTATATATTTTTAACCCATATTAGATAGAACCTTATTTTTTTTTTTTAATATTTCTTTCAGGCTAGAAATATTTGAATCCTGAAATCTATTTGTTTTATTTAAATAGTTTTGAGAAAAAAATTGTAATATAATTTTGAAAAAATGATTATTTACTTTAGAAATTCTCGAGTTTGTGCCCATTGAACACATAGCTGAAATGCTTGAACCATGAAATTTCCATCATTTAAAGAACATTTTTTTAGTTGTTCTACCATATTTCCTAAATCTTTCGTATTTTGATTATGAAAGGTTCGTAGATCCTCAGATTCAATTATTTTCTCTAAAATTTGATAACAATTCTACCATTCTAGAACATTTACAGATTTTTTTATAGCAGAGGGAGTCAATTCTTCTTGCAATTCAATTGATTTAATTTTATATAAATCTGTGTGGTCTTTATAGAATTTCTTAACACTATCATAGAGTTGCTCACAAATTTCTTGAAAAATATTGGGGACATAATTTAGGCCTGGATTATCATAAAGTTCAATGAGATTCATATCTTGCCATGTAATATCTGTACCTTTCATTGGAAATACTGAAATGTTATGTTTTTTCGAAAGATCAAGTTCATGGGCACAATCTGGTGAATTGTAGACTGATTTTTTTGTACCTAAGAAAAATACATAATCGCTGATAGGAACATTTTCATCCATGAAATCATCGATATTACCTGATAAATCTTGTTCACATAGGAACACTTTGTAGACTTCTGGTTTTGTTTTTAAATTCTCCCCTAAATCTGCTAATCGATATGGTTCATAATCGATTACTGCATGGGAAACAAATATTACCATACTTGAACGTTGGTGAAGATAATCACGAAGAGTATCAATATCTCTCTTTGTTAATGATTGTTCAAAATCTGAGAGAAGGTTATCATCGAGTTCCAATGTTTCAAGAGTTTTAAGAGGCCATAAATTATAGGGTAAATTTTCAAGCTTATTCTTTTTTAAAGATAAAATTTTTACATTTGATGAACCTAAACTTTCAGGTAATTCTGTAATATCATTTTCGTTTATATTAATATATTCCAATTTTTCACAAAATCCAATAGTTTCTGGCAAATTTTTCAAATTATTCCTATTAGCTGTTAAAATGTTGAGTGAATTCAAGTTTTTGAAGTTTTCGGGGAGTTTTTGTAAATTATTTTCACTGAGATCTACCCTTTCTAGGCTAGAAAGATTAAATATTACCGAAGGTAGATTTGTAATAGAATTTTTGCTTAAATCTAATTTTTTTAGATTCATTAATTTTCCAAATTCCAGAGGAATGGTTTCAATTAGATTTTTAGATAAATTTACTTCTTTTAATTTTTCTAAGTTTCCAATACTTTTTGGTAAAGTTTTAAGTTTTCCTTTCATAACTTTTAAATTTTTTAGCCTAGATAATTGGCCAATGGAGTGGGGTAGCGAATCTAAAGGAACATTTTCTATACTTATGAAATCTATCTTATTGAGATCGCCCAAGATTTCGGGTAAATTTGTTAAAGAACAATCTCTAAAATCTAGACTTGTCAAAGATTCCATTAATTCAAAGAATTGAGGAAGTGTGGTAATTTTATTTCCTGAAAACCCAAATGTATATAATTTTTTCAAATTCCCAATTGATTCAGGTATAGTGATTATCTGATTCTCACTAAAACTAAATATTGATAGGTTCTCGAATTCTCCAATTGACTTAGGTAACTCATTGAGGCAATTATTATCCACTGAAAAATGGTTTAATTATTTTAGATCCCCAATATTTGAAGGGAGAGATTTTAAGTGATTTTTTTGTAAATATAACGAGGTTAATTTAGTTAGCTTCGTGATTGAATCAAGAATAATTTGTAATTCAAGAGAACTTACTTTTAATTCTTGAAGTTCAGTTAAATTCCCGATAGAATATATACATCCTAAAATAATTAGGATTTTTTAAATACTATTTAGATGAATAGATAATATATTTTAATTTAATATTCAATGTAAAAATGGAGACTTTAATCATGACAGAATTAGAAAACTATGATGATGCTGTATTAATTGCATCAGATTCAAACACCATGACAGAGTTGGAAAAAATTGTTGGACAGAAGATTCCTTGCATGGAGAATAGAGATGAACAGAAAAAGCAATTTGAAGAAATAAATAAAAAAAATATTGAAAACCGAAAAGCTGTAATGGCTCAAGTTCAATCCCAATCAGGACTTCAAATGCAATATCAGCAGGTTTTAGCTTATGAATTGCAATTAGATCAACAATCTATGCTGTCCTTAGAAGAATTGGAAAATAGATTCGTAAATCAATTTATAGTAACAATGACTCCAGAATATAAAACTCAAATTCAAGCACAACTTCAATATATGGTTCCATCCTATGGTGAAAATCATCCATCAGTTAAACAACTCAGAGAAATCCTAGAGATGGATGAAAATAAAGCAAAAATAAAAGCCAAATCTCAAGCAGAATTTTGGTTTGAATTCTACAAATTAAGAGCAATAAGTAAGAAACAAACCGATGAGATGAATAAAGAAATGTATAATCCAACTGTCTCATTGGAAAATCTTAAAAATGTAATGCAAAATTATTATAATATTGTAATTAATCCCGAATATCAAGGCCAATTAGCAAAAACTCTTGCAATTGGAAATAAAGTTTTGGATCCTGCAGATCCAACACTTATAAAAATAAATCCTCTGCTAGGAATGGATGAGAAAAGTTCTGAAATCACTGTAAATCAGACTGCTCAACAGATTTATAAATCAATTCAGGTTAAAACGGGTCAAATTAGCGAAGATCAAAACCCTCAAATCATGGAAAACTATATTTCAGAACTTGAAAAAAAGAAAGTGCGTTTAGATAGATTTGGATTTGCATGTATTAATAATAGAGTCATAGCATTGAATTTGGCTAATATAAATTTGGAAAATTTACCTGAAAGTATTGGCAATTTAACAAAATTACAGTTTCTTGATCTATCCGACAATAAATTAGATTGCTTACCTGAAACCATTGGAAATCTAGAGAATTTAGAAGAATTTTATATTAAAGGATCATGGTCAAACAATAGACCATTTTATAATTCTATAAAAGAACTTCCCAAGTCTTTTCATAAATTAAAAAAGTTGCAAAAATTTAGCATTGATGGAAATGAATTAAAAAATATTCCTGATGATTTCCAACATCTCTTAAATCTGAAGGAAATATCAATTAAAAATAATGGATTAGAACAGATCCCCGATATTTTTGCTAATTTTTCCCAGTTAATAAAATTGGACTTAAGTGAAAACAGAATAACAAAAATAGTCCCTTCTATAGGTAATTTAACAAATCTAATTGATTTAAGCCTTAGATATAATTCTATAGAGATTATTCCCGAATATATTAGCAATCTTAATTCTCTCGAGGATCTTTCCCTCGATGGAAATAAAATAAAGGAAATTCCTTTATCACTTTTCAATTTGAATTCATTACACTACTTGAATTTGAGTAATAATTGTATTAAAAAAATACCTGAAGATATCGTGAAATTAAATCTTTCAAGTTTATATCTAAGTAAAAATCAATTAAATACGCTTCCATATCATATTTGGCAAATAGATTCTCTAAAGAAAATTTCACTAGATGGTAATCCACTTTCCACGGAAGAATTGTCAGTTACAGAAAATGATGCCCAAACTATAAAAGATTATTGTAGGCAAAGGGCTTCTATCGCAATAATGCTTATATCTACTGATGCAGATTCTTCTAATCACCGTATTCCTGAAATTATAGAGTTCCTTGAAAAACAAAGTGAAGTTTTTGGAGTAATTCCAGGTGAAGAATCTAACCTAAATTCTACTGATCTTATTATCTTTCTTGCTACCAATGGTACTGTACATTCTCCAGAATGCATTGAGTTACTAAAAAAGGGTAAAATTATGGGAATATCTATTATACCGCTAAAAGGCTTGGATATAGAATGGGGCAATTTAGCTACTATTGATCTTAGCCGTGAATTGGGTATTGAATTTGCACCAAATGATTTTGAAAATTTCTGCAATAGTGTTTATGATTACATAAAACTATTAAAGCGAAAACATAATATCTTTAAAGATAAATCAGGCTTAATTCGCAAAAAAGCGGAAAGTTTACCAGTTAATGGAACTTTTGAAGCTTTTCAAGCATTATTAATAAAAATCATCAATTCGGAAAAAATGGCTGAATTTTTTAAAATGTATCAATCATACGTGAAACCTCAATTCCAAGCAATTTTACAAAATAAAGCTTCTGGATTAAAAGATCTTGTTCAGATGGTTGGTATGTATTATCAAGTTTATGACCAACAGACTAAAGGAGGGGCCTTCTAATGAGTATTATCTATAAAGGATATGATTTACCCTCCAATGAAGTTGAAGTAATAAAAAAACTAGAAGAAATAATGCAAAAATCATTTAAATTTACTGTTAGAGATGGTCACGTTACAGGTATTCAAGCTATTGACAATGGAGCTCAAAATTTACCTGAAAATATTGGAGATTTAAACTATCTTACATCTATAGATTTGCAACAAAATAGATTATCCTCTTTACCGCCTTCTTTGACAAATTGCATTAATATGAAGGAAATATCACTTCGCGTGAATGAATTCAAAAAAATACCAGAATGGTTCATAAATTTCACGCATTTAGAAGAATTATCTATTGATTCCAATAAGATATTTAAACTCCCAAAAAATTTTGCAAATTTCAAGAAACTTACTAAATTTGATGCACAATATAATAGAATTGAGGAATTACCGGAAGATCTTGGGGAATGCATGTCATTAACGAATCTTAATTTTTATGGTAACAGATTATCTAAGCTTCCAGAGAGTATATGTAATTTGTCCAATTTAAACTCATTTGATCTCACAGATAATCAACTTTTGGAGTTACCTGTAAATATTGGTAATTTAGTAAATCTTAAAACTTTATCATTATCAAAAAATAAAATTAAGGAATTGCCTAATAGTATTGGAAAATTAAGCTCTTTGAGAATTTTTAATGTAAATCATAATCAATTAGTATTATTGCCTTCCAATATTTCAAGTTTAATCAATCTAGAGCGTTTTAATATATCCAATAATAGAATAACAAAAATTCCTCCTGATTTAACAAATCTTAAAAAATTGTTCTCCTTATCACTTGAAAACAATTTAGTAGAAGAATTACCCGAAAATATTGGAGACCTTGATTTACTTGTTTCTCTTTCATTAGACCATAATAAACTTAAAGAATTACCAAATTCTATTGGAAAAATGGAGAAAATAACTGAATTAGATCTGAGTAATAATGAATTTGAAATATTGCCAGATAATTTTGGAAATATGGTTTCATTAAAGAAACTTAGTATTGATAGGGCAAAAATCAAAACTTTTCCAGAATCGATAGGAAATCTAGTCAATCTTCAAACAATTAAAATTTTAAATTCAAAACTTGAATTTTTACCAGATTCCTTTGGAAATCTCAAGAAATTAGAATCCTTAATTATTACTTCTTCTTCATTCGGAGGTGTTAAGTCGATTCCCGGCGAACTTAAAGGGTTACCATCAAGTTTTGGGTTGTTAAAAAACTTAAAAAAACTCGATCTTTCTGGAAACAAAATTACTTCTTTACCTGTTGAATTTGGAAATTTACACAACTTGAAAGAACTTACTTTAATTGAAAATTCATTAGAGAGTCTCCCCGATGAGTTTTGTAATCTCAAATCATTACAAAAGCTCTCCATTCAGAAGAATTCTTTATCAAAACTTCCAAAATGCATCGGACAATTACAGGAGTTGATCGATCTTAATTTAAGTAATAATCTGCTTGCTTCACTCCCTAAAAGTATTGGACAACTTAAATTAACAAATCTCAATTTATCAGAAAATAAATTTAAAGAATTACCATATACCATATGGCCTATTCATTCATTAGAAATTCTTGCTTTGGATAAAAATAATTTTTCAGACTTCGAGCAATTATATGTCGAAAAAATAAAAGGACCCCTAGAATATGTTGAGTCCAAAGGCTATATTAATCGGGGATTAGAAATGCTTCAAGATTATCTCAAACAACGATCTTCAATGGCTATCTTTGTATCACATGCAGTAATAGATTATGAATCATATAAATTGGCTAAGCTGGGTGAATATTTAGAGTCAAAACCTGAAGTATATGATGTTCTTTTATGTGAACAAGATCTATCTGGTAATATTGACAAATTTATGGATGATAACGTTCCAATAAGTGATATTGTGGTGTTTCTTGGAACTAAAAAATCTGTTTTTAACTCTCCAGATTGTGCCCACGAACTTGAACTATCCGAAAAATATCAAGTTCCTGTAATTCCCATGAGGGGGTCTGACGTGACTTGGGATGACATGAATTCTATTAAACTTAAAAATGAAGATGGTTTTGATTATAATCTTGATAATTTTGATGCTTTATGTGAACTAATTTATGATCAGGTAAAAGCATTTCATAAAAAACATCAAGGTTTGTACAAGATAAAGAAATCCGCTTTTGAGGATATGGTTCAAAAGGAAGAAATAAAAGATGGAGTTCTTAAGAATAAGGATGATGAAATTATAAAGAAGATTGCATCAAAAGAATTTAATTATGACTCCTTTATAGAGATTTTAACATATTTTATCGAAGCTGAAGATCTCAATCGTTTTTATCAAACTAATGAGCAAACTATTGATGGCTTAATGCAGCAAGTCGATAAAGGATTGATTGGAGATGAAGTTTTTCTGAATTCTATCGCACAATTATATAACACATGGTTTAAATAATTTTTTTTTTTTTATTGATTACAATAAGTTCAGTGTTTATTGGTATAAGAAGTTATAATTACTTTGAAAAAAGAAAAGAAGCTCAAAACATAACCGAATTAGAAGATTATTTAGTTGATAGAAGAATTTCAACTTCATCAGGATATTATAATATTTCCTTAAGAAAAGGACATAATTTCACAATAAGAACGATTTTTTATCATAAAATATCTGAACCTGCTCCTGATCCTCTGGAAGGGAATATAATATTTACATGGGAAAATGGAACCCTTTATAATGAGAGTTTTTCAGAATTTTTAACATTTCATGCTGGATCAAAAAGAGGGGATCAGAGTTATCATTCAGTATCATTTACATACGAACATTTTCATCAGGGAAGAAATTCTACAAGTATTATGATTATGGTTACATCACTTAATCAAGGACAATGGACAGTATGTGTATATGAAGATTTCCCTACAGAGTTTCACCGACTAATTGATGTATTTATTTTTGAAGGAATTTGGGTGTCAATGATTCTAAATTTTATGGCTTCTATATACTTTATGATAGGGTGTTTTAAACAAATTCCAAAATCAAATGATAGTGAATTGAAACAATCAATTTTAGGATGGTATTTATTTCTCATTTTGATAATAATCGGTATTACAGAGAATTTATTTTTACTCTTTGGATATCTTTTTTTGGTTTTAGGCAGTATAGTATTATATTTAATTTATGTTTTGGTAAGGATGAAAAAAGATGTATAGAAGTTGAAAAGATGGATTAATAATCTCTCCAAATATAGTCTTTTGCATATATAATTTCCTTTAATATGAGCATTTTGCACCATTCATATATTTTTGCACATTAAATAAACTAATAGCTTTACTTCCTTGAAAATTTCGCAAACTTTCAGTTAAAGCGGTTCTAAAATCTACCATCAGAGGATAAAAAGTAATGTAAACTACGTCCTTTTTAACTTCATGCCAAACAGTCTCAATTGGATTTAGATCAGGTGAATATGGAGGTAATTTTATAAGTTTTATAACATATTCTTTCTTTAAATATATGTCAACCTTTTTTGCACGATGTCCTGGACCATTATCAATTATTAAAAAAATGCGATTAGCATCTGGATATTCTCTTCTAATCGCTTTAAGATAAGTAATAAAACTTTCCGCATTGAGACGTTTAATATATTGAAAATGAGATTGACCTGTTATTGGATTGATTATTCCAAAGACATTGAGTCTGGAATATGTTCCATAAATTTTTAGTATGGGATTTGAACCTTTTTTTGCCCATTTTGCATGAATTGTACCTGATTGATAGAATGAGCTTTCATCTTGATACAAGAGAACATCATCGGGATGAAAATCAATTAAAATATCACCAAGGTCCTGTTTAAATTGCTCTTTTTTTTTTAGATCACCTTTTGAAGGCATGGGGCGTGGTTTTATTTTCACGATATCGTACTGTTTCAATAATCGAGAAATGGCAGAGAAAGAGAGATCCTTTTTAATTTCCTTCGAGATTAGATATTTCATTGTCTTCAAGGTCCAAGTAATAAAATCAAAACCAGAATTACGTGGATTCAATTCAATGAATGAAATTAAATTGGCAATCTCTTGATTAGATAATGTTGAAGGCCTACCTTCTTGCTTTTTAATAATCAATCCCTCTGGTCCGTAGTCATTCCAATCATGAATCCAATTACGTATAGTTTTAGTACATACTCTGAGATGTTTCGAGATTCTATTGGTATTTGGATAAAAATTTGTTCTATATCCCTCTAAATTTGTTAAATATCGGCGCGCTTGTTTGGTAAACAGTTCATTTTTGTATAATTCTTCAAGTAATTCTATTGGAATGTGTGAAACTATTTTCAGAGGTATCATGCGGATAATATTTTTTTTTAATTATGTCAAAAGAATTTTTTATTCATTTTATGAAATCAAATGTATGTATCTGTTTAAATAATCTTATAAATCTGCCTATTTTCGTTAAAATCGAAGAGATAAAAATCTTAGGAAATATTTTTCAAGAATTCAAATTGAACAAATATTGGGATAGATTAAATTTATGTCGGTCAAATCTTTACAGGTGCCCTAAAATAATTCAATATATTAATCTTGATAAAACCTCTTAGAAAAACTAAATTATTCAAAAAAAAAAACTATTTATTTACTGTTTTTCTTGCATAAATATTAGATACTCATTTGGAGCAAGATTTTTTTGTAGAGAGAACTCTTCTAATTTCTTAGGATCATTATCTATAAATAATTGGTAGATATCGGCGCTATAATCAAAATAATGCCTGAGATCCGTAATATATATTTGTTGTTCATTATTCCAATCCTTATTATTGATTAATAAAATTTGCTGATAGCCATCAATAGAGGTTTTTCTGAGAAACAAAATTCCTAAGTTCCGAAAATTAAATTGGAATAATTCTCCATCTTCATTCAAGCAATAATATTTTTCTTTAAAATTGTTAATTTGTTCAATTTCTTTTGTGATATCAAAGTTGGCTTCTTCCCAATCACTTGGTTTGGTTTCAACAACATGAGTTTTCTTAATAAAACCAAATTCATACCCTAAAGTTATCATTACTCCTTTTGAAAAGAAAGCAGAGAACAAATATCTAAATATTTGTAACTCTTTTTTTTTATTTGTCTCTGCAGCTAATCGATGAGTATCATGATTTTCTGGAAAACTTATCGCTGGTGAGAATTTTCTAAATTCATTATATTGGTCAATACACCAAGGATTCGTGAAATCCCACCATTTTGCACTCGTAGTGATATAGTCAAAACCTGCGTCACAAATATCACGATATTGTTTCATTGTTGCTCCTAATGTCTCAGCCCAAAACATGATGTCAGGATTTTGATTTTTTATATGTCTAATCAACTCATTCCATATTTCAGGAGCAATTTGATAAGCCGCATCACAACGAAATCCATCTATTCCCATATTTAAATTAAAATCTAAAAATTTCTTAAAGAAAGTTAAGATTTCTTGCTTGGCTGGAGAGTTAAAATCTATTTCAACTAGATCCCCCCAAATTACAATATCTTTTGAATTCTGGGGATTTATTGCGTAGGCATTTGCAACTTGCCACTTTATCTCAAAATCTTTTTCAGGGTATTCTTTTATTGTGGGTTTATCATCTTCATTAAAAAACATCTCAACTTTATTTGAGAGTTTATTAATTACAGCCCATTTTTTCTTATACCACATTTCATGATCTTTTACGGCATCAACAGCAGTATGGTTAATTACTAAATCAATCATAATTTTAATATTCATACTATGGCATTTCTCTATAAATTGCCTAAATGAATGCCAATTATTTTGATCTTCCTCATTTTCTGCAAAAATTGGATTGAGTTTAAAATAATTTTTAATTGAATATAATGAGCCTGAAAACCCTACTTCGTTAATTGGATTAATATATATCCAATCAAATTTCATTTTTTGTATTCTCTCGATATGAGATTCCCAATTTATAATTTTTCCTAATAAAGGAGGAAAAATATTGTAGATTTTTGGACCTAATTTTTCATTTTTCATAAGAATCAGTGATTTAGTTACCCATTGTCTTTAATACCAGATTTAGAGAATTAATTGCTAATTCGGCGCAATGATAATTTTCTATTGGAATTTTTCCTAGTATGTCTAATATTTTTTTTGCTGTTAAAGATTTAGCATATGATAATGGTCTATTATCGATCAATTTGGCAGTTTGAGTGGCCACTATTCCAGAGACATCACAACCATTAAGTATATAATAGGCCTTGAGGGTGTTATCGGAATTTTGTTTTAAAAACCATTGAATACTATCCCCGCATTCACTTTGATATTCAGCAGTAAAAAAACTCTCACTTAAAGGATGATAAACTCGATTATATGGAGTATTAAAAAGAGATAATGCATATTTTGAAAAATCTTGTGAATCTTTCTCATTTACGAAATTTTGAATATCATCAACTAAGTCATCAAAATAATCTTTCTTCACAAAAAGATTAATTTTCAAAAATAGAAAAATTTTGAGATTATTTTTTATTTTGATATGTGATAAAATGAAAATAATTTATTAGCTTTTATCAATAGAATAATTGAATTATGATAGAAAAAAAAATAAATTTTAATAAATCTTGTTTTGATTTATTTATGTTTTCTTCTACATGAAATTCAAAAATAATGTGTGTTTGGTTCTTTTTTCCTCCTAAATTTTCAACATTTTTAATATTAGGAAAATTATCTATTCTTACAGTCAAGGGTTCCCGCTTTATTGATTCGGTAATCTCAAGGATGTTATTCTATAAATTAATTTTGTTACCCCCTTTCGAGAATGATCGGGGTCGACTACCCAATTATGCATGTTTATTTCTTTTAGTCCTCTTTTCCTTTTTGAAAATGGATTTGGAATCAAAGTATACTTAGAATTATCTGATAAAAATTAGGAAAAGCCAAATGAAAATGAATTAATTGTTTTGGTAATTTAATAAAGTATTAATTTATCCCTTTCTAGGAAAATCAAGATTTATCTGACTTTTAGTTATTGTTCCTTTAAATTTTCTTTTTTAAGATATTTTTGATATGCTTTTGGATATTTTTCTTTTAATTCCTCAATTGATGGTATCCGTTGAGTATAAGGGGTATAAAATTCCCCCGTATTAATTTTTGCGATGTTTTGGGTAATTAAATCTTTCATTAACTGATTCATTTCAAAACCTAAATAATGTCTAAATTCTCCCTTAGCAGCTACTTGGGTTGTTGCATTACCTGTAAATGGATCTAATACTAAATCTCCTGGGCTGCTACTATAATTAATACATTTTCTGACTAAATCAATTGGAAGTTTAGTTCCATTCTTTAATTGATTTGGATAATATTCTCTAGGGATAGTCCAAACATCAGTTTCATAATGCTTAATCCTATTAAAAAACACCTCTTTTTCATCTTTGACTAAATATAAAATATGATAGTGACTTGAAGCGAATTTACGTTTAGTAAATAGTGCAAAATTGTATTCCCAAATAATATGGTTTCTTAAAATTAATCCTGAGTGGGATATTGCCTCGAGAATGGGAAAAAGATTGGTCCAACCTGAAAAGATGTATGCTGAACCACTTTTTTTAAGAATACGGGGAATTTGACTTATCCATTGCATAGAAAAAGTATGATAAT
>CAYPTZ010000021.1:0-15471 GCA_964413395.1 uncultured archaeon
ATATTTGCTTAAAATTGATTTTAGCAAAATAAAAAAAAAGTCTTAAAGTGAAAAAAAGTAAAAATCATTCATATACTATTCCACAAAATAAAAATTGAGCAAATTTCTTCCAAGGATTTTTATCATCCAAACCTTGATTTCTTCCAAAATAACTATCTTCCGCCCAAGCAATAGCCGCTTTTAAAAAACCTTCTAAAGAAGTATTTTCCCATTCATTTTTTGTTTGGGCATAAAGACTTGTTGGTTTATTTTTTTCCAATTCTATATCTTCTAATCTACTATTTAATAATTCTTTTATAAATTTTAGAAAACTAGATTCATCTTTCACTTTATTTAGCAATTTTAAATCCATATTCAAATAAAAATAATAATTTTTGGCACTATTTAAATTAAATTGACACTTCTATTTTTTCTTATTTCTGATACAATTATCGAAACCACTTTCTTGATCAAGAGAATTATATCTATTTATTAATTATCCAATTTATAGCGGGTGGCCCCCCTATGTGGTATGATGTATGGGTAATTGTTCCCATTGTAAAGAAAATGCAAAAAAAAATATCTACCGACGAAAAAAACCACCCATAAATATAAGAATCTCCATTTTCGAGAAGAATATCATTATTATGGTCATAGAAATGTGAAATTTTGAGGATGCAGGAAAGAAAATGAGTTTTCAAGGGATTTGATTAAATTTCATTTTATTCCATTTTATTTTTTACAATTTTTTGGGGGGAAATCGATTCTATAAATATTTAAAATAATTTAAAAATAGCAATAACTTCGAAATGGGCCAAAAGGATTCAATATTTTTTTAAACATATTTATGTCAACTGTTATTAAATTTCCTTGGTTTAAGCTGGATCAAAATTTTAAAAAAAGAATAAATGAATATATTTAGCCCTTTGTTGATAATAAGACAGGGAGGAATCAAAAATTTATGGAGTTGAGGTTGTTGTTCCCATTCGTAAAGCTTTTATGACTGTTTTTCGAAGAATTTGTTCCGGTAACATAACCATTCCAATTACAAGGACAAGTCCTGTTATTAAAACGATACCTCCAAGGTATGTTAATATTGACACATTAGAAGGCTCAGAATTGCTTCCATCCATCATTTGACTGAGTGCAGGGAACATAAGTGCAATTCCAATTACAATACCTAACAAACCATATACCATAACCTTTTTTTTTACCTTCTCAATATGTTCTTTTCCCGCCTGAGGCAATTTTGCATAATCGGCTGGACATAAACCATATTTTGAACAGGTTTTACAGAGATATTTCTTGCATTCTAGACATTTTATGGCCCTATGAACTTCAGTTGTTCTTTTTCCGCATATTCCACAAGTATATTCCCAAATTTCTGTTGTTGACATGTTTATCATCTTAATTTTTTTTTTTTTAAAAAAGGTATTTATATTGAATTTTATATTTTCAACCAATTAAATGCTCTTTATCATTTCTAAAACTCAACAAATAATCAAAAAAAAACGAAGAATCGGGAAACTGATGTGATCAAAAATTCCAACAGCCAATTACAGTGGAAAAGGAATGTCTTCAATTAATGACTAATTCAGTAAAAGTACTAAAAAATATTAGTAGAACTTGTATCCTCTTTTATTAATATGTCAGACTTAGCATCACGGTTAAATAATAAAGAAGAAATTTCTTTTAACCACATTATTCGATTCCGAAAATTAGGAGATCTTACATTAATTCTTCTTGTTTTTGGAATTCTATTATATTTCTTTATTGGGCTAATAATGGCAATTCTAATTGATATTACTATCATTATTATTACCATAATGTCAAATAAAGGATCTTTGGTTTTTGCAGAAAGAGAGATTGTGTACACCAAACGAGATACTATTCGCCATATAAAATATGCTGAGATAAAGACATTAGAACATAGTATAATAACCCATATGACTCAAGGATCTTTGAATTTAATGGCCCGAAAAGAAAATAAGATTATCATTATATTGAAAAATGGAGGTCAGATTAAAATCATATGTGAAGAATACCGAAACTTAAATGCCATTAAAATGAAAACTCTAGATTTAATTAAAGAATTGGTAAATTATCATTTAACTAATCAATCGATATAAAAAATCTTAATAATTTTAATGAGAAAAGGAAATTTTGACAATTAGGGTTTAATAGTTGATTTTTAATCTTGTAAGAAATTTGGAATAAAATTAACAGTTTATATCCAGTTCTCAAGAAAGCAATACAGTTTTTTATCTTTCAATTTTATTTTGATGAATATTAATTTGATTTACCCATATGGATTAAATAATTCCGATCGAGGACTTTCCTATGAATTATTTTATTATGTGGTTGTTGTCCATCAATCTAATGAAGATTCGTTAATTTTTCCAGTGCAAAGTGTCTCTGTAGAAAATGATAATAAAGATCAAGGAATCTCCTAATCTCCTTGTATCAACTTGAAGGAATGAACCAATATAGTTTGATAGCGATTGTCTTGATAACCCAAATACGAAAAAAGCAAAAGAAACAGATACTTCCAAATTGAGCAAAATACATTCAAGCCTTTTTTATAGTATTTTTAGTTTTTTCATATTTTAATTTGATTATCAAGATTTTTTTTGCTTGATGGAAATATGATTTGAAAATCGAAGACAAGAGCACCCAAGATGTCGGTCATTCTTAATATAACCCTTGATCTAATTTATATTCGGCTATATCATATGTTAATTATGAAAATATTTGATCCTACTAAGACAATTTTAAATTCTTCTTTAATTGATGCAATCAAAGCTTATTCTCAAGATAATTCTGAACTTAATTTTGGAAAAATGGCCAAAGAGCTCCGTATTGCTCAGTTTTTAGTCCCGCTTCAAGATTCTCCAAAAATTGATTCTTACTTTAAGCAAAAAGAAAAGGCAATATTCACACCATTTCCAGTTACCAAAGATGATCTGTATGAATTTCAAGTTCATCATAAAACTGACAACCAAAATTTCACATATCTTGGATTATTTACCGATATGGTTATGGTTGAATCCTGTTTTAAAAAAAAAGACATACCCTGTACCTTATTATCTGCCCCTGATGCTTGGAAGTTTATATTCCAGAATTATAAAGGAGCATTAATTAATATTGGGAGCGAAACTCAAACCACCATCCCAAATGCGCTAATGAAAAACCTTATGGTTGATCTTTCTAAACAAGTAGAAAATCCAACTTTATTTGCTGCTTTGGAAACCTATCACAACATAAAAAATCTTGAGACATTCCTCACCTTAGAAATCCAGCTCAATCAAGGAAGATACCTAGTTCCCATTAAAATGAATGACGATTATTCTCCTCCTGGCCTGCAGAATCTCCTAACATACCCTGTAGATAAAAAAATCCCTTTTCTTTTACTTCAGAACCAGAAAAAACAAGCAATTCTTCCTCTATTTACCGATTGGGACACTTTTGAGTTGCAATTTCATCAAAGATCCCCCTGTTTTGTGATTTTTGCCGATGATTTATGGAATTTTCTACGTACCTATTCCTTAATGGGGGTGATTAATCCAAGCAAACATAATTTTGAGCTAACCTCGAATTTTATTTCCGAATTATCTGTTCAACGACACACAAATTACCCCATTATAGAAGAACAATCTATTGATATTCGCCAACCTATTTCCAATCCTGCAGTTGTTGCCTCCATAGAGCGAGTGAACAAAGATCCATCAGAAAAAAATATACTAAAACTTAAAAATCAACTAAAAATCGCATTTTTCCTAATCGCACTTCACGATCCAGACAATCTTTATGATATTTCTTTAGTAAATGAACATGCGCCTGCACAGTTTGCTTTGAAAACTTCAAATCCGAACTTTCATACTATTAACTCAGGAGAAAATCAAAATTATTTGCTCCTATTTACAGATTGGGACAATTTATTTCAGTATTTCCATAAGAAGATCGCCTGTACGGTATTCCCTGCTGATGTAGCGTTTTCTATTATTCTTAAATCAGATTGTGGAGCCATTATTAATCCTCAAACCCCCTCACATTTTGAACTTCCCCAATCCCTTATTCAAGATTTATATTTTGATACATCAAAACCGCTTGAGAATTTAGATCTCCATCGTGCATTCAAAGCCTATCAAAACGAAAAAACGATGGAACTCTATTTGCATCTCCAAACGATCTTTACTCAGTCTTTCTTCTTAACTCCAATTCAAAGAAATGTACAATTTCAGCCCAAATATGACAATACTCCCATAGTGTATCATCCAAGGCATCATCAGGAATCCTTCTTCTTCCTTAATAATAATGAAGGTCGAAAGTTATTACCAATTTTTTCCAATAAAACTATGATAGATTCTCATTTTCATCAAAATGATATGCGTTGTTATGCGATTCGTGGAAAAGAGGTAATTAAATTCATGAAGGCTTTCTCTTCTCTTTGTATCATCAATCCATCAACGTGGGATTTTGAGATTAATCCTTCAGATTTTTAGTTTTGTCTACCATTCAGTCAATACCAATTTAAATGATGTTTCGATAAGATTTTTTCGATTTTCATTGAATTATTGGAAAAAAAATTTTTATTTTCACTTTTCAAAATTAAATTATCTCTAACTTGATTTCTATTTCAATACTAAGCTTAATTTTCAGCAGGCTGCTACCCCTTAAATACCTAAGAATTATAGTGTAATATATGAATAAACAAGATTACAAAGAAATTAAAGATGAAGATCTATTTGCTCCTTGTGGGATGTTTTGTGGTTTATGTAGCAGTTATATGGCTATGAAAAACCAAGTTCCACGCAGACGAGGAATTGTTTCTTATTGTAAGGGTTGTGTTCCACGAGGAAAACAATGTTCTTTTCTAGTAAAAAAATGTAAATTATTACTTAATAATGATGTACGGTTTTGTAATGAATGTTCAGATTATCCCTGTATTCATCTTGATAAAATAAATCAATCCTACACTACTAAATTTTCGTATGAATATAGTTTTTTTAAAAGTTTGAAGATACTCAAGGAAGAAGGGCCATCCAAGGTAATTTCTGAGTTGATTAAGGCTAATCATTGTGAAAAATGTGGGGAAATATTATGTATTCATAACGGACTCTGTTATAAATGTGACCAAAAGACGCTTGCGACAATGAAAAACTATCGAAATGACAAATAAAGAACGATTTTTTTATCATTTTCTCAATACAATATCCAATTATGTTGAAAAGCCACAGCATTATTATAAGCGCAAAAATCGGAAATTTTCTTCAAAGGGAGTATAAGCCAAAATCCTTTTTTTCCAATTTATTTTGAAAATCATCAATATATTCCTATAAAACATAAAATCCTTAAGAATCTAATGTTGAATATATCTTATTTTTCTCGTAAAAAATTTTTAGGTAAATTAAAAAGTAGGTTAACCAATTCATCTTTTTGCTGAATTAGTTGTGTTACTTCTAATGAATGTTTATTATTATGATTTATTTTTTGAAAGAGTTCTTTAATGATTGTATTGATTTCAACATATAATTGATATTCTTGAGATTTAATATCAGTTAAATCGATGATTGGTATCGGTAGGGTCAAAATATTTGCTTGAATTATGTGAGGAAACGTCTTTTTATTAGGATTGGTATATTTCTGTTGATAATAATATTCCATTAATTTTGAACTGATGATGGCAAACAGATATTCAAGCGAATATGTAATATTGTACTTCTTCAAAAAGATGTAAACAACTTGCAAAGTATAGTGATTGTGATAATCTATAGTTCCAATAATGCCCTTTCCAGTTTTTCGGAGAAGAATTTTAGGTGAATTATAGATTTGAGAATTTTTATATTTGATACCAAGATAATTAAGTTTTAGATGATGAGAACTCGTTAAACAATATTTCTCAAGATCTTGACCACGGATTAAAGGAACCCATCCATCCTTATTAATTTCTTCCTGTGTCAACTTCGCATTAGGAAGAATAATTGATTTAACATTCTTTATTTGAGCCTCAAAGATGGTGCTTTTGCATAGATTGCATTTAGAACATAACTCAGAATTGTTTTCATTCATTGATTTGAATTTAGGAGTTGGATTCCATTTTTTACACATAGGACATTCATATATAGATCCTTTCTTTCCTAATTCAACCCCTCGAGTATTTTTAACGAAATCACCAAAAACCTGATGGGGAGTAGATAGAATTTTATTAACCCATTGATCATTTTGTTCATCAGAGAAAATTGTAAAATTAAAGAAGGGATTTTTAATAAAATTAATTTGAGGGATCTGATATTTTGTCTCAATTTCTTGATTTTTACCCAAAAGAGAAATTTGAATTCTATGTTCATTTGAAGGGGTGCTTTTTTTTAAGATGAGTATTAATGAAGGGACATTTACATTTGGAAAGATATTTTCTCCTAGATAACTAATATGTAATATTTCGGAGTTTAATAAAAGATATTTCCTTAAATTTAAATATACTGGATTAAAAAGGAGAGTTGACGGAAGAATTAAACTTAAAATGCCACCATCGGTTAAATTCAAGAAATTTTCAAAAATAAATAGAGCATATATATCAATTTGATCCCGAATTTTATAGGAATGGTTAACTTTTGAATATATCTTTGTATTTTCAATTTTTGAAGAATTAATTGCCTTAATTTCAGCAAAATTAAAAAGAGGTGCAAATTTTTTATTCAGCATAGATTCATAACTATTTATTGGGATTCCCCAAGGAGGATTCCCACAAAGTATATCGAAAGGTGAATTTGGAATTGAAGCGCTCAGGCTATCCATTGAAAAGAGAGAAATATGTGATTTATATATAGTTTCTACTTGATTTGAATAAAATATATGGAAATTAATCTTTGATATTTCGATGGCAACTGGATCAATATCAATGGCAGTAATTATCGGAGATTTAAAGTAAAGAGGAATAGATTGGATAAAAATCCCCGCACCTGAACTTATATCTCCGATATTCAATACAGTTTTCTTTTTTAAAGTATCCTCTTCATTGGCAAATACTTTAGTTTTTTGCAATAAGTAATCACATAACCATTTTGGAGTATAATAGGTGCCTTTTTGATGCTTAAACATGATAAAATCTTCATAAAATTCAGCTAAGAATAGATAATTCTTATGATTTTTCTTCATAAAATTTATATTGTTTAAAAATGGAATGGATTTTCCTTGATTAGTTTGATTTTTACTTAATAAGAATCGAAAATCTTTGGCTTGAAGTTCTAATTTTTCAAGACAATTTAAAAAATACGTATTCAATTTTTCTTCATTTAGCACATTTTCTTTAGGAAGCTTAAAGAAATTTTCATTAATATCTAAATTTGAAAATTCATGCAAAATAATAAAGAGTTTGATGGAATTTCTTAAAATATCACATTTTTCTTTATACTCAAATTTATGAAGGGTTTTTTTAAAAATTTCCCACTTAGAATCATTAAGCACATTTAAATTCTTGAAGATCTTTTATTTAAAATAATGCAATTTTTCGCAAATCTTGCAAAAATATGTCTTCAATTGAAAAATCTATTAGATCAAATTGATGACAGAAATATTTTTTTAAAACTACGAGAAAATGTACCTTTTGAAGAAAGACAGCAAATATCTGACACTATTTTAAATGATGTATATTCTCAATCGATTATTCTGTTAACTCTAAGAAATTCAACGCTTTTAGAAAAAAAAAAAAAAAAAACACCATTAATTGAAGATTTTATTCAAAAATTCTGGGATATAGTAAATGTATTCCCTAAGACTGTCGAAATTTCAAGAAAACTACAAAAATTAGTAAATTTGTTTATTAAAACCCAGAAAATGGCTGAAAACTCATTTATAAGTGATTTAGATTTTATTGAACAAATATATACTCCATTTATCACACAATTATATCCTAAATATCAAAAAAAATTTGGAATAGTCTATACTCCCAATTACATCATTCTTTTTATTATTCGTATGATTAATCACTTACTGAAAATAAAATTTCAACTTCCTATGGGGATTCAATCTAAAAACTTAATTTTATACGATCCGGCAGTAGGCTCTTTATCATTTGAAATAGGTTTATGTTCAATAATAACAAGTCATGAATGGAGAACAAAAATATTTCCAAAAATGTTCTATGGGAATGAACTTAATATTCCAGCATATTTTATTGGCCGGTTTCTACTATCTAATCATGTTTCAATTGAAAACAATGAAATCATTGAAAAGAATGAAAATTCTTTCATGAAAAAGCTTAATCTAAATTTTGAATCCTCATTAAGTCCAAAATTTAAACAAAATGTTTTAAGAAATAAAGAAAATCAAATAAAACCTCTAATTATCTTTGGGAATCCACCTTATTCAGTATCTAGTTCAAATAAAGGTGAATGGATTCAAGATTTAATGAAGAAATATGCAGTGAAGGAACCAAATTTAACAAGATTGTATGATGATTATGTGAAATTCATAAGATATGGAGAATGGTTGTTGGAAGATCATGATTCTGGTATAATTGCATATATTTCGAACAGAAAATATTTAGATGGAAAGATATTTTATGGAATGAGAAAAACCCTGTTGGAATCATTCGATTATATTTATATTGTAGATTTATGTGGTGATTTACGCAATATCAAAAGAGATAAAGTTGGAGATAACATATTTGGAATACAAACGGGAGTTGCAATTCTTTTTTTAGTTAAGATAAAGAGTAAATCGCAAAATAACTTAAAGATGGGGAAAATATTTTACATTGAATTAAACGAGAAAAAAGAATTTATCCAGCAATTTTTACAACAAGATATAAGTTCCCTAAAATTTGAAGAAATTATCCCAATGAAACCAAATTATCTTTTTATACCAATCAACATTGAAGGTAAGCTACTTGCATTTTGGAATACAAATTTTTTATCCCTTCCTAAATGTTTTAAGAAATCGAGTAGGGCAATGATTAGTTCTAGGGATAAATTCATGATTAACGTTGATCTAAGTGTTTTAAATCAAAATATAGACTTGTTAGAAAAACAAAATTTTAAAAAACTGAGAGATCTTGGAAGAATTAAACGAAAAGAAGATAAAATTCTAGAAAATGAAAAAATCTTATCGACTTTTGACTATACTCAAATGAAAAAGTCAATATATGAAATTAACTATAGAGCATTTGATGTAAGACATGCGATATTTTATACGATTAATCGGCGTTGTGGTAAATCAATTATATTGGAAGATCTACAACCTAAAAAGGCAGAGGGAATTAATAAAATTTCAAAAAATCAATTAGACATTGAAATTCTTAACAAATCAATAGCAATCAATTTTGTTCAATCCATTCAAAAAGCACCTTTTAGTCATGTTTTGATAACTGAAGGGATTATTGATTCAGGACTATTTGGATATTCCACCTCAAAGTTAGCACCTCTATACATTAACGAACAAATAAATATATCAGATTTATGTCTTAAAATGTTTCAAAACGTTATTCAAAATGTAGAGCTAATTCATATATTTGAATATATTTATGGAATTTTAAATAGTCCATTTCTAAATAAGATGTTTGAATCTTTACTATTTCATGAATATCCTCGCATTTTTATCCCCAATAATTCGATTTTCTTTTATAATATACGTGAATTAGGGAATAAATTAATGAATTCTCACTTATTTCGCTTTTCAGATATGGAAAATAATGAAATGAGAAAAAATTATGAAATTTTTAAAAATTCACTCCAAGATATAATACAATTACATGATTTTTCTTTTGATCCAATTGATCAAACAATAATATTAAAGGAAATATTAGATACAGGAAAAGAACGGAAGATTTTAATTGAATGTTCTGATTTCTTATGGAATTATAAAATTGGAAGTATCTATGTAATAAAAAATTGGCTGAATGCTCGAAAAATCTCAAAGATTAACAGACCATTAAAATCTGGCGAATTTTTACATTTGTTTAAAATATTATTTATAATAAAAAAAACAATAACTATAAAGAATAAGATAGACGAAATTGTCCAAATAGCATTTAAAACGATTCTCAAAATAAGAAACTAAACTTGGAGATAAATTTTTTAATCAATTTTGAAAATCTGCTTTCAATTTAATTCTATACCAATAATTATAAATTTCTTTATATCCAATTCTGGAATATAACTTAAGCGCTTTAGTGTTTGCCTTAACAACTTGCAAATAGGAAAATTTTGCACCTATAGCTTTTCCTTTTAATAAAAGCAAATTCATTATCTCAGTACCAATGCCCATATTCCGAAATTCTGAATTAACAAGAAGATTATAGATCCATAAATTTCCATTATCTAATATTCCTAAACCACAACCAATACAATTATGTTTTTTATATATGGATACAAAAATAGCAGGTAATTGGATTTTATTAATGAAATTATTGAAGATAGTAAAATCTTTATCATAAACCTGATGAAAATTACAATAACATTGTATCCAATCTAGATCAGGTTTACTGCTAATTTTATGGATATGAATTGACTTTTTTTTTTTAGATAACGCCAAATCTAATTTCTGCACTGAAGTGTCATCAATTTTTTGATAATTTTTGGATTCTAATATGTCATCTAATGAATTGGGTTGTACAATAGGAGTAATTTTAAAAATTACTTTATTTAGAGGTTCAACATATAATAATTCACAATGTTGGATTTTTTCACCGATTTCCAAAGTTGATGAATATATTGGATTAACCGAATTGGATCTTTTGGTATATCCCTTAGAAAAACGTAAGATCCAGCCATCATAATATAAATTATGGAGAGAAGGCCAGGTATTCAATGAACTTTCTTCAATTAATCGAATTTTTTTAAGTTCCATATTATCTTTTTATGTATTCAGTTAAAAAAAAACTTATAAATTATAGTTTCATACCATCAAAACACAAAAATTGGCACCCATCAAATATATAAGGATTAAAATATATTTTATATATGTAGATAATTGAAGATATCTATACAAGGTAATTAACATGAACCGACTCGAAAACCGTTTACATTCCATTAATGGAATCCACTGCGCAAATAATATGTGCTCTACTCGGGGATATCATATAGATACTCCCATTGTAGCATTTAAGTGGTACTAAAAAGGTTTCTGAATCGTTTTAAAAAAAACTTATTTTTAACGTTTATCTGGAATTGCTCTTGAAGTCTTTTGAGCGATTCGGTTTTAATCTTTTGCACACTTTCTTGCTAACGTGGTAGATTAAGAAATAGACATATTTACCCCCTTCCGGTGGTTCCAAATACAAAGCATTGGGGGAAAACCTCATTATGGCAGCGAATGCTCTCCAAACTTTTTACCCGTAGAAAATTAATAATTTAATAGAAAATCAGATTACAGCCATTACGAAATCTTTAAATAGATGTATTTCCTTTAGTTATTTGGAAATAGTTATTTCCATTACAAAAAAAAAAATTGTAAAAAAATAAAAAAGTAAACAACATACCTAAAAAAAACCGTTTGATGTAAAATGATGTATACCAGAAACCTTACCGAATCCAATAATGGATTAACATATCCTGCATTCGTATCCACTTTTCCAGGAATAACTGGAAATATTAAGTGTTTACGAGCACATGATATTTGTAATTGGTAAGATTAATCTCGGTGCACATCAAGAAAACCAAACGCGTTCCAGAGCCATGCTTGCGTGGTATGTTGGAAATGCAACCCTTCTTTTCCTCTGGTGCACTGCACCGAGATTAATATCCTAATATTATCAGTTTACATTATTGCTTGAAAGATATGATAAATATCTTTAAAAAACTGAACTAAAACTTGAAAAAAAACAAATTTTTTATGAAATAAAAAAACAAAAAAAAACCAACTAGGAAAACAAAATGAGCGTCTTAGAAAAATCAAAACCAATCGAAGAAATGGTACTAGAACTGTATGAACCAATGGAAATGGAATCAAATTTAGATGAACAAGATTTAAATGATCTTGATATTGATTATTTAGATTCCACTAATACTTTACAAGCACGATTAGAAGCATTTGGATATCATGTACCAATTTTGAAGGTAAGACGTGAAATGACTTTTCCAGTTGGGAATAGTAAAAAATTCGATCTATTCAATCCATCACACGACATTTATGAAAATAAATCTTTCAATGAATTTCAAAATATCATCACACGACTGCGACCTGGTGAACAGGTTGAATTTAAACTGCAAATGAACTACAAAAATATCTGGAGGGGATTAACCGGAAAATAAAGTGAAAAATAAAACTAACCATAAGTAGATCAACTCAAATCAACTATCAAAGTAACAAAAAAAAGAAAAAAATTAAAAAAACGAGGTGGAAAAGAAAAGAAAATAATTAAACCCAAAGAAAAAAATAAGCCATAAGATCACCAAAAAAATCCAAGAATTAATTCTTGGTATATTTTTATTTTCTAAATAATACTCACCACAAAATATGAAAGAAATCAGTTGAACCAAAAAAAAAAACGCAGATTTTCCCTAATCTTAAACAAATTTTTACACCTAAACGATTTCTTTCATATTTTTCTTTTTCTATAATATTTTAAACAGTATTTTATCCATAATAAATTTTAAAGCGATTTTAAAAAATATTTATCAATTTTTAATATAAATTTATACAAAGAATAATCTCAATCATAAAAATAAAATCTTAATATCATATATATCTGGATATTATACCTATGATAATACCTTTGATTATTTCTAAGTATAGTAGGAATAATATACTATGATTTATGATTTCATTGTGCTAAAAAGTGGATTGCCCTTAATATCTATAAATTTGCACCCAAAAAGTAAAATATGTAAGGATGATAAGAAATTTACATTAGTATCTGGATTTTTTCAAGCGATTACTTCTTTTGCCGATTCAATAGAAAGTTTAGGACAAGTAAACGAACTTCAAATGACTGATATTCTTTTTACATTCAAACGAAATATAGTAGGAGAAAATGAAGATATATTATTTATTCTAAGTTCAGATAAGGAATCTTCAAAATCACTACGAAAATTAATAATCGAAGAAGCAACCTCAACATTCCTTCATATGTTTAAAATCATCTTAAATAAAAAATGGAATGGTGATATCACTCCTTTCAAACAATTTGATAAAATTTTCAAAGATATTGTTAAATCGATTAGGCAAGTAAAGAAAGATGAAGAGAAAAATACAGTTATTATGCATTTTAATCATAATTCAAATGGATCTCAAAATGTTGTCACCCAAAAAATTAGCCAACCATTGCTCGATTCAATTAGTGCACCGATAATTCAGAAAAAAGATCAACCAGTGACATCTATAAGTAAAAGATTCCAACGATATCAAACATTACAGCAATTCCAAAAAAATAATCAAATGTCGAATATTAATCTTGATAAAAATCCAATTACTCGAAAAACTTTATCTATTCAAAGTTTGATCAAAAATAAACTTGGAAATAATCATCTATCTCAAATCAATTCAATAAATATTCAACCAAACCCAGAAAATTATATAGAACACCAAGAGAATTATTTTTCTAATGAAAATATTAACAATAATTCTATAAATAGAGAAAAATTTCTTAATTCAAGAGATTATATGTCTCTTATAAAACCAAAAAAGCAAATATTTCAACAAAAGTCAGCACAAGAGCCAATTACTCTAGAACACATTCATCGAACTTCCGTATATGACTTAATACCTACAAAAATTAAAATTACGGCAGGAATATTCCGAAATGAATTAAAAGAATCTTGGATGAAATTATTAATTGTTGCAATAGATAATAAAAAATCAGTTAGAGAATTAGCCAATATACTGAATTCAACTCCAATGAATATATTGCATGCGTCCCAAATATTAGTGAAAAAGAATTTAATCTCTTTTACTCGCTAATTTTTAGAGATTTAATAGAGCCAACTAGAAATTTTACCAATTATATACATAATAGTCAGAACTCCTTCCTGTAGACTATACAATAGTTATTTTTTTTTCTTTAAATATCTATAATTGATCTTTTTTTCATTCAAGATATGACATACATAAATTAAACACAATTAACTCTCATTATATAACTATGTTGAATTCAATAATTAGACAAGCGAAAATAAAAGATATTGAAGGAATTGTAAAACTTTGGAAAGAATTAATGGATTTTCATCTTCCTTTTGATAAATACTTTGAAATGAGAGAGGAAGCACCAGTACATTTTCAGAGATTTCTTAAAGATAATATTATCAACGATGATAGAATTGTTGTGGTTGCTCAAATTAATGATGAAATTGTTGGATATATGATGGGAATTATTGCTTTCAACCCTCCTGTTTTTAAATTAGAAAAATATGGCGAAATAACTGATGCATGTGTTTCTGGAATCTATCGTAATCAAGATTTAGGATTAAAATTATTTAAAGAGATAAAAAGATGGTTTAAAGACCAAGACTTAACGCGAATAGATATTAATGCTGCAGCAAACAATCCAATATCAAATAAATTTTGGAAAAAAATGGGCTTTAAACCTTATTTAAACCATATGTATAATTCAATATAATCCCTCACTTGAAAGATTATATTAATTGAGGAAAGATCCGAGTATAATGAACAGCAGTAATATGAACCCCTGCAGCATAATTTTTTGCTTTTAACTCTTTTATCATAGGTTTATAGAGAGCAACATTTATTTGATCATAAGCGGCTTTCTTTTCAGCTTTTTCCAGGCGTTGTTTTTTCACAGCTTTAAATTTTTGAATGAGTTCAGGAGGAACACTGACTCCAGGGACAAATTTGTCAAAATCCCGAGCAGTGGAATAATTTCTCATTGGGAAAAGGCCAACTAATACAGGAACGTCATACGTTTTTAGTTCTTGAAGAAAAGGTTCTGCCTGCTCTATATCATAAATAACTTGTGTTTGTATAAATTCAGCCCCCAGATCGACCTTTTTTTTAATTTTAAGTAATTCTATTTCAGGATGAGTTGTATTTGGATTTGCTGCAATACCAATATGAAACTTAATGGGATTTGTATCAGCATTCTCAATTGGTAGGCCATAAATAGTATTATGATCGACCATTTCTCTTCCCAGCATTAATAATTGAGTCGAATCTAGGTCAAATACAGGTTTACTTTGAGGAATGTCCCCTAAAGTTGTGTGATCACCAGTTAGAACCAATAAATTACGAATTCCAGCAGCAGATGCGCCAAGGAGAGAAGACGCAAGTCCTAATCGACTTTGATCTCGGCATGTTTGTTGATAGATGACTTCAATATCTGCTTGGTTTTGAACAGAAATTGCAGCAGCCAGACCATTCATTGCAACAAATGAGCCAGGTATATCAGTAACATTAGCGGCAGAAACATATTTTTTGATTTCAGTTGCTTCTTTTATTAAAGGAGATAAATTGGCATTCCTTCCTGGTTCAATTTCTCCAGTAAATACAAATTTATGAGCTCTTAAATCTTTCATTAAATTTGAAAAGGGTTTAATGTTTTTC
>CAYPTZ010000022.1:0-15318 GCA_964413395.1 uncultured archaeon
AGATCTCGAATTGAATCATGATTTCCTATAACTGGAACAAATACAGATTTTCCTAATAAAGAATGTGAAAAACTGAAGAAATCATTCCAATCTGATTGTTTTGATGCATCATCTACTAAATCTCCAACATTTAGCACAAATTTATAATCTGAAGCAATTTCACCAAGTTTATTAGCTATTTTACTTGAATGCGCATTACCAAATCCTAATTGTTGAGAATCAGATAAAGCAATAAAGTTAAAAGGAGAAATTTCATCATCGGGAGCAGTAAAAAATTTATATGTATCAGGAAAATTATCAAGCATTTCATTAATATTGTGAATTTCATAATAATACTTCGTATTAGCAGATAAATTTGAAATAGTAATGTGATGAATTTTAGATTTTGTCAAATTTATTACTGTTTGAGATAAATTAGAGGGACTATTACCATAATTTATTTTAAAATTCTCATTAAATTCAGAATTCCAAGAAATTATTACGCCTTGAGTAGGAATTTCTGAAAAAAGTACCCAAGGTCCCAAATTTTTACGATTAATAAATTCATTATCAATATATGGAATAATACAAAATAAAGATACAAAAGAACATAATAGAAAGGTTGCAAGAATTTTTTTATTTTTTTCTTCCATATTCATCCAGATTTAAGAATTACTTAATTCTATTAATAATGTAGAATTCTATAGATTAAAAAGACTTTTCATATAAAAAAGAAATCAATATTATAAAAAAATAAAAAAATCTTAAAAAAAAAAGAATTACCCAGAATATCTTAAGGCTTGACTTGGAGCAATTTTAGCGGCCTTTGATCCCGGAAATATACCTGCTATTAATGAAAAAGACATCAAGCTTATTATGTAATACCCAATCAATGAAATAGGATATGCTGCGGGAACAAAAAGAAAACTATTACAATACATATCGGTAAATAAGATTCCATTTAAAATTCCTGTAAAAAGCGCCAGTACTGTAATAGTCATCAGCTCAAATATTACAGACAATATTATTTTTCTCCGAGAAAATCCTATTGCCCTCATCATTCCTATTTCTCTTGTTCTTTCACTAACAGAACGGATAGATATTAAGATTAAACCTGCACCACTAATTACTAAACCAATAGTACAAAATGTTCCTAAGAAATCCCATACTTCAGCATTTTCTTGATAAGCATCATAAACTTCTGTTTTGACAACTCTTGTAGAAGCCCCTACAATCGCATTACTATCATTTGATACCGATTCAGGATTATTTATATCATTTAATTTGATTTCAATTTCATCAGATAATTTTGCCAAATTAGTTTCGTCATTAAATCCCAGAGAAGTTCTTATCAAAAAGATATTAGGAAATTCTATGTCTTGAAAAATAGGTAATTGTTTTGCGACAC
Organism: uncultured archaeon; assembly: GCA_964413395.1. Classification (GTDB taxonomy): domain Archaea; phylum Asgardarchaeota; class Lokiarchaeia; order Sigyniarchaeales; family Promethearchaeaceae; genus Lokiarchaeum. Next base: position 1,388 of record CAYPTZ010000022.1, read on the forward strand.
TTTCTGTGACCAATAGTTCTCCACCAAATAAATAAATATCACCTAGCATACTAAATACTGAAGCCCCAATATAAACAGGTAGATAATAATCCGTTTCATTAGTAGGAAGGTATAATGATTTACCCAAATGGTCAAATTGCTCAATAAAGCCCCCTAATGCAAATATTTGATCTTCTTCAACACTTTTTGACACTAGGTTATTTGAGCTATCATATTCTTTATATTCAATTGTAGTAGTTCTCGTTTTTTCTTCAAGAAAATCTTTCGTAATTTGAATATTTATTTCTCTTTGTTCTTCAAACGGAAGACCTAAACTATGACCATAATCTTCCCCTTCAGCTGGAGTAAAAGCAGAAAATGGTAAGGAAGTCGAATCCCATACTCCTTCAGTTGGATTTATAATCGAATTCGGAATTTCTACAATACGCCGATATAATAAATGTTCATTAATATCAAATTCACTATTGTTCGCATGGGGCGAAACATCATAAACTGGGCATAAAGCACTTCTAAATCCAAATATTTGTTCAATTTGAGCTATTTCTTCTAATTCTTTTTGAATTTCGGGATGAGGGATGTTAACATTGAGAACAATATCTACTTCACTTGATAAATCTTCATGTTGAGCTACAACACTAGTTCTTTGTGTTTCCGCAGAGGCGATTATAAATACGACGAGAATTAAGATAATATTTAAAATAGCATATTGTAAAATGCCTCTGGTTTTTTTACCATTCATGTGACGAATTGTTACTTGAACACTCCCTTGGAGCGATTTAACATTTTTGAATAAATATCCAAAGAAATTTAAAATTGACTCGTAATTTACAGCTACAATTAAGGTTAATCCAAGAACTAAACTCAATAACAAATAACTTCCCCACATTCCAGGATCAGATGAAAAACCAACATCTATCCAAGTTGTTGCTATGTACATATCAAAAAGGGCATAACCAAATATTCCTATTCCAGTGATGTTTAATGCGATCTTTTTATTTATTAAATCCGATAGAATCAATCCGATACCAATCATTGTTATAGTAAAGGCAATAAGAAAATCTCCGTGAGCGCTAAATGCAGCCCATGTACTTTTAAGCCAAAATTTTCCAGCATCAATAATCATATAAATTCCACCTGCGGATAAAAGAATCCCAAAAATCAATTTTTTATTACTTTTCTTCTTTTCCTTAGTTTCTTCACTACCTCGTAATGCTTCTGTGATAGATTTTTTGGAAGCTTTAATTGCAGGGTAAATTGCAGTGACTACTGATAAGATAACCCCAAACAATACAGATCCGATAATAATACTCGAGTTGATAGTTGCAGGAAGAATCTCATTAGTAAATATATCTTGTAAAGAATTTATCCAGCTACCAACAAAAAATCCTGTTATTAATCCAATAAGAGAACCAATGAAACCAATAATAAAGGCTTCAATTAAGAAGGTACGAGTGATTTTTCCGCTATCTGCCCCTAATGCCCTTAAAATAGCTGTTTGTTCTTTTCTATCATTCATATTTATAATTTGAATATTAATAATTAATAAAACCGCTGTCATATTTAACATGAAATTAAACATATCGAGAGTTTCAGTGAAATTCATTTCAATTTTTGCATTAATTGCAGCATATACTCTTTTGGAGCTACATTTGATATTCGGATATGAATCTTGAATAATATTTTGTATTTTTCCAATTAACTCTTCAATTTCTTCTAAGCCTTGAAAACTCTGAGTTTTAAAATCAACCGAAGTATAATCATGATTTACAATTTCATCACTTAAATAAAAATGTAATTCATTAATCATTTCTTGAAAAGGAGGTAAAAGAAATTGTTTCATAGTATTAATATTAACATAAATTATGTGATCTGTTATAGATTGTTGTTCAATATTTTCATCTTCACCTCGACCAATAGAAGAATCAAAAATATCTCCCACAATTATCGATTGGTAAGTATAACTTCCATTTCCTAAAGCAAAATTAATACTAAATTCGGAATTTTTACTTAATCCAAGATCAAGAGCTAATTTATCCGAAATTAATACAGAATCTGAAGTATTATATAAAATATCGTCTTGCCAATTCAATTTTTGCCCTTCTGTTGAATAAAATTCACCAAATAAGTCCGAATCAGGATATATTCCTATTATTTTAATATTATCTTCATACTTTCCTTCAAAATAGAGATTAGTTAAATATTTAAGGCGAGGTGAAAGAGCAGAAATATCACTATTCCATGAATTTTCAGGAGTCATAATGACATCTTTGATATTTTCTTGAAAAAAACCTGTAATATCCCCTTGATCTGTCATTTGGATATCAGATTGCCCATATTGTTTAATCTGGCTAATTCCATAGGATCTAACTAACCCATAATTTCCTACTTGCACACTCATATAGATAGTTACTCCAAGTGCAATTGCAAATACTATAGCAATATTTTGCTTTTTTCGCTTACTTATAGATTGAAGTGCATATTTTAATTCAAACATTTTAATTTCCCATAGTTATTATTAAATAATCAAGAAATTCACAAAAACTTGCAAATTTCAATAATAAATAATTCCGATTTTCTTGATTAACTTAGTAATTGGAAAATTATCTAAGAATTAAAATGATTTTTAAGCCAATTTCTATCAAAAAACTCATACAAATATGTAAAAAGAAAAAAATTATATCAAAAAGAGATGATGATTTAATTTGTAAAGTATTTTACAATCCTATCCATTGCTTCGATAGTTTGACCTTTATCCCCGAAAGATGTTAATCTAAAGTATCCTGCGCCACTTGGTCCAAATCCAGATCCAGGAGTACCTACAATATGCAATTTTTCTAATAATAAATCAAAGAAATCCCATGATGAAAGATCATTTGGAGCTTTTAACCAGATATAAGGAGAATTAATTCCACCAAAATATTTGAATCCAATTTTATCAAAACCATTGCATATTATTTTTGCATTTTCTTGATAATTTTTAATTAATTCATTAGTTTCTTTGATGCCATCTTCAGAATATGTTGCAGCAGCTGCTTTTTGTACAGGATAAGATACACCATTGTATTTTGAACTTACTCTTTGGAACCATAGGTTATTAATGGAATGTTTTTCTCCATCTTTGCTATATCCCATTAGTTCTTTTGGAACTATGGTATATGCACATCTTACACCAGTGAATCCAGCAGTTTTTGAATAACTTCTGAATTCTATTGCTACTTCTTTTGCCCCCTCTATTTCATAAATCGATCTCGGAAATGAGCTGTCAATAATATATTTTTCATAAGCACAATCAAAAAAGATAATTGCCTTTTGTTCTTTGGCAAAATTAACCCACTCTTTTAATTGATTTCTATTCATGACCGTTCCAGTAGGATTATTAGGCGAACATAAATAAATAATATCTACTTTAAAATCAGGAACTTTAGGTAAAAAATTAGTCTTTTCAGTGCAAGGTAAATAGATCAAATTTTCATATTGGCCTAATTCATTTGCACTTCCGGTATTACCAGCCATAACATTCGTAGTTACATAAACAGGATAACTTGGATCTGTTACAGCAACAATATTTTTTCCAAAAATATCTAAAATATTTGCAGTATCTCCTTTTGCACCATCAGACACAAAAATTTCCTCAGGGTCAATTTTAACACCTAATGGTTCATAATCATGTTGGACAATTAAATTTCGGAGAAAAGAATATCCTTTATATGGAGGATATCCTTTGTAAGTCTCTTTTTTAGACATATCATCGACACCTACATGAAATCCTTTTATTATAGAAGGTGATAAAGGTTGTGTAGTATCCCCAATACCAAGTTTTATAACTTTTGCATCTGGATTTTCTTTTATAAATTTTTGAGTTCTGTTTCCTATTTCAGCAAATAAATAATTATTTTTAATTTTTAGATAGTTTTCATTAATAAATACCATAATTGTAACTCCAAGGTTAAAATGTTAGTAATTAATTTAAAAAAAAAAGAAAATGATATGAAATTTTTGATTTTATCTTTATTGTGATGCAAATTCTTCATTAATTGCATTGGATACACTTTTTACTTTATTGGATGGAACTACAATTGATATATTAATACCATCACTTGATTGGGCAATAGCTATTGGATTCACACTAATAGAATGCAAAGCTTTAAAGATTAACATCTTTGTTTCAGAAAAGTGGATATTTTCGCCAATAATGGCAACTATCCCTACTTCTTGTTTGTTAATTAAAGACCATTGCATTAACCGAGGATCTTCTTTCAATAATTTTAAAGCTTTATCACCATATTTGTTTTCAATAACAAATGTAGTATTAATCTCAGAACTCGATTGAGTAACCATACTGACATTGATTTTATTTTCTCCCATAATTGAGAAAATATTACCTAAAACACCTGGAACATCAACTAAAGCCCCATTAGTTACATTGATCATTGCCATTTCTTCTATAGCACTTATTCCGGCAATTTTTTTATCATTTGGTGTTTTTGAAATTTTTGAATAATCTGCATTATCATCTAAAATACTAAAATTTCTTATCTCTACAATAATTTCTTGTTCTTCTATCATTGATAAACATTTAGGATGTAATAGTTTAGCACCAAAGAAAGCCATTTCTTTAGCTTCAGAATAACTCATTTGGTGTACTAAATGAGGATTTTCAACCAATCTAGGATCTGCAGATAAAATTCCACTCACATCTTTCCATAAAATTACTTTTACTTTTTTAGTATGTAACATTTCATGAACAATTCGTGCAACGATTGTAGCGGTGAAATCTGTTCCACCTCGACCTAAGGTTGTAGTATATCCCATTTTATTTCTGCCAATAAAACCTGTAATGCAGAATATGGTATTATTCTTGTCATTTTCTAAAATAGGTTGAATATTATTTTCAAAACGTTTCTTAGTTCTATCTAGTTTTGGTAAAGCATTTGTAAAATCGTCATTAGTGATAATAAGATCTTCCCCAGCAAAAAATTGAGTATCATATCCTTTTTTATCCAAATAAAGATCTAACATTTGAGTACTTAACCTTTCTCCATATGAGAGAATATTATCTAAGAAATATGGCTCTAAGCCAAATTCCATTATTTCTTCAGTAATTTCAGTTATTTCGCTAAAACAGCTTTGAATTATTTTCAAAGCTTTATCAATATAATCTTGACTGTCTTCAAAAATTTCATTGAGTACATTTAAATGAATGCTCTCAATTGCTTTAATCATATTCAATATTTTATGGGTATCTCCATCGACAGCAGCCTCCGCAATAGAGACAAGTTTATCCGTAATTCCATTAAATGCTGAACAGACATAAAACTTTCGAGCTTTATCATACTTTATTGTAATATCTAAAATTTGTTGAAATGCTTTTGAATCCTTAAAACATGAACCTCCAAATTTCATAACTACAATTGATTTATTTAAAATTTGGGAATTTTTTCCCACATTTGAGTTTGACATAAGTAACACCTTCAAGCTTCTAAAAAAAAATTTATGAATTGTTAATTTAATTTTTAAAATTATTTAAAAAAAAAACAAAAAATGAAACTAAATTTCATTTTGCTATATTTTTTAATTCCCACATATACACATTATATTTTAAGAATTTCAGGCATTTTTATGATACGACCTTCATTTCCATGATTGTATAAATATTTGGCAGCAGTTATAGAACCTGCAGCATATCCTTCACGATTATGTGCCCTATGAGTCAATTCTATTCTTTCTCCTGTACCTGCATATAGGACTGTATGATCTCCAATAATATCCCCTGCTCGAATGGAATGAATTCCTATTTCTTTTTCGCCAAATTGTCGAGGAGAATAACCCTCCCTCCCATATTTTACAATTTCTGTGAGATTTTGGTGGAGAACTTTAGCAATATTTTCAGCAGTAGTCATAGCAGTTCCACTTGGTGAATCTTTTTTATGATGATGATGACTTTCGATAATTTCTATGTCCCAACCTTTGACATATTGAGCAACTATTTCTGCTAATTTGAAAAAGATATTAACTCCAGTTGCGAAATTTGTACCGATTACTGCAGAACACTTTTTTTCTTCACATAATTTAATAAATTTGGATGTAAAATCATCTGATAATCCTGTTGTACCAACAACAATAGGAATTCCATTTTCAATGGCAATAATAGATTGCTTCTCAGTAGCATCAGCAATAGTGAAATCAATAATGATGTCCATTTTATGGTCTTTACAAGCTTGACTAAAAGTATTTGTATTTTCAATGATTACTCCAATTTTCCCTTTTCCAACTAATGCACCAATATCTTGCCCAATATTAGGAGAATTATCCATCGTATAAGCAGAAATAATCTGTAAATCGGGATCATTTAGAATATTTTGGGTTATCATTCTACCCATTTTTCCATCTGCTCCAAGAATAGCAATTTTTATATTACTCATAATTTTCACCTTGTAAATTTATTTGAAAAAAAAAAATTATAATTCTCCTATATCAACCAAAGTTTGTCTAACTATTTCTTTACTTTTATCTTCTAGTTGAACTAGAGGTAATCTTAATCGAGAAGACATAATGCCCAATAATTCTGCCATATATTTTACAGGCCCTGGATTAGTTTCAATAAAACAATTATTAAATAAAATTTGAAGTTTATCATCTTCTTTTTTGGCTTCATCCCATTTTCCAGCTTCCATTAATTGAGTATATTTGACCATTCTATCAGGAATTATATTTGAAGCAACGCTAATAACACCTTTTCCTCCTGCTTTCATAATCTCAAAAGTTAATCCATCATCTCCACTCATAACAATGAAATTATTAGGAGTTTGATTAATTACTTGATTAATTTGTTCAATTTTTCCACTTGCAGCTTTATATCCCATGATATTATCAAATTTATTAGCTAATGTTGCAACGGTTTCAGGCAAAATATTCCCTCCAGTTCTTCCAGGACAATTATAAATAATAATTGGAATTTCAACTTCTTTTGCAATGGCGGAATAATGTGCAATCAATCCATTTTGGGTAGGTTTGTTATAATAGGGAGTGATAATTAATAAACCATCAACCCCCATCCTCTCAGCATTAATAGATAAATTAATGGCTTCTTTAGTTGAATTACTCCCAGAACCAGCTAAAACAAATGGTCTTGTGGAAGCAGCATCAGCTTCTTCAACACACCATCGGATAATATTTTCATGTTCTTGATGAGACATAGTTGCAGATTCACCAGTAGTCCCACACGGCACTAAACCACATCCTGCATTAATTTGTGTTCGGATAAAATTACGATATGTCTCTTTACATAGATCTCCATCTATATCCATTGGGCTAATTAACGCAGTAAAAGTATTTTTTAATTTTGATATTGTAGTTGTCAATTTTTGCACCTTAGTTAGTGTTTTTATTAGTTAGGTAAGAATCAAATTTAATTTTCTCGCAATATTGAACCTTGTTATTGTTATTATTTTCTTAATAACTCTTTTTTTATACATGTAATAAATTTTTATTTTAATAACTAAAAAAGAATATTGATTAATAATATATATTGCGTGTTCAAAAAGAAGGCTTGAAAAATATTCATGCTAAACCAAATTTATTGAAAACGAAATAATATTTTAAAATTTCATCACAATCAATACTTTTTAATATGCTTAATGGCAGTTTTTGGATAAACGACCACGCGCATAATAATAGTATCAATATTTTGTCCATATTGGACATTTTTCACAGATAATTTTTTAATGATATTCATTTTTCATCAATAAATTTTTTTTTGTAGGAAATATTGCGATATACTAAAAATATAGACCCTTATTCTTATTTTAGTCTATTAAGATATTTAAATGCTTTGGCCTTATCACTATCCCGTTTAGCATATTGAGGGAATTATATCCGTTGATTAACCCTAAAAATATCTGAATATGGTTTTTAATAATTTATATTATTGTATTTTTTGTTATTTATTTTTTTTTATATCTTCTTATTCTAACTATTAAAATTCGGACAGAACGTTCAGAAAAATGATAAATGAAATATATATAAACAAATTAAATTCTGCAACGAGAGTTCCGATTTCAAATTATAGAGAAAAAGACTTGCTGCTCTTCTTTCCACTCTTCTTATTGAGCATTTTCTTAAATAATCGGAATTTTTTTTGCATATTACTTTCAAAAATATAAAATAAAAAAACGTATTTTAATTTAACGTAAAAATTATATTTCAAAACCACAATGTGGACAAAATTTTGCATTTTCCTCATTATTAATTTCTGTTCCACACCCTCGACAATATCTTTTTTGATTTTCTGATTGAATTTGATTTAGTTTTACGTTACTCATTGGTGTTTTAGAAGTTGATGTTAATTGCATTTGGCCAGTAGTAGTTGAAAAAGTCCCAAATAATTGTCTCGAGCCTTTTAAATCTAAAATTATTGCTTTGACATCATTTTTACTTATACCAGTATTTTTTGAGATACTATCTATAGTAGAATCAGGATATTGGTTGAATTCACTCAAGACAATATTTCTTAATTTTTCTCGATTAAGTAAAGCATAAACTTGTCCCATTAAGATACTTATTCCAATAGCAAGCCAAATACAACCCATAAAGATATCATTCTCTATGAAATTATCGACACCCCAATATAGAAACGCACCTGCTATGATAAGAGTACAAATACTAAATCCTTCTGAATATTGATTTTTTTCATAATGCATAATTAATCATCTGTAATTACATTTAGATAACAAGTTTAAATTAAAATTTGTCTTTATAAATATTTCAAGGGCCAATAATTTTATTTTTTTAGCTAAAGATATAAAATAAACTATAGTGGAAAATTTTGAGGTTTTTTTCAATATATTTGAATTATTGAAGAAAAAAATAATGATTGAAGTTGAAATTTTTTTACAAAAGAATAAAAAATATTTAAGACAAATTTATTTCGATATAGGAAATTTTTCAAATTTATTTCTCTATAAGAGAATATTTAATTATTTTCTTCAAAATTCTATTCAAATCACAGAAATGAAGAATAGAAAACATATTTATAATGAAATGATCAATTTATTGACAGATATCGATTTCTTCACATCAAATAAATATCAAGAATATAAAAATCTATTAAAATCTTTTTCAATCAGTTCTAATCTCTTTTCTACAATAAATGATTCATTAGATAAATTTACTTGGAGTTTAGATGAACAAAATTTATTTCATATAAATAATAATAAAAAAAAAGATAAACTTCTTTACTTGACACCTGAAATCCTAAGTAAACTCAATGAAAAACAAAGAGATCCAAAAAAATCGGGTGTTTATTACACACCAAGCAATATTGCACTTTATATAACTGATAATGCAGTAAATATCTTTTTAATTAAGGAATTGAATAAAAAATTCCAAAAATCATATAAAAATTTATTAGATATTTTTGATAAAAGCCAAGCAATAGAAATTAAATATCTCTTAAAATTATTAACAGAACTTAAAATATGTGATATATCTTGTGGTTGTGGAGTATTTTTACTTGCATCAATGTTTATTTTAGATAAATATTACAAAAAATGTATTAAAATACTTGGAATTAAATATTTTTCTGAGATTAATTCACCACAAAATAATTTTAAAATATATGATAATAATTATTCTTTTCATATTAAAGAATTTATTATGATGAATAATATTTATGGAGTAGATGTTGACAAAAATTCAATTTTAATATCAAAATTACGAATATGGTTAAATTTATTAAGTGAATACTTAAAAAATCATAAAAATAGCAATAAGAAACATAATATCGTAGCAAATCTCGTAAGAATAAAGAAAATTAATAAAAAAATTAAAGCAGGGAATTCTTTAATTGGTTATGGTAGATATCAGAAAAATGAAAAGCAAAATGAAGTTAATATAAAAATATCAACTGAAATTAAAAATTCTTCTCAAAAGGAAATAAATGATAAAAATTATTTCTCAGATCTAAAATTTGAATCAAAAAATATTTCCCAAGATCAACTGATTAAGAAATTGTCAGATGATTTAAACCCATTTCATTGGAGAGACGAATTTTCAAAAATATTTGAAGAAGATGGATTCCATATTATCTTAGGAAACCCTCCATATGTTAGACAAGAAATTATAGCTTCACAATTGGAATATTATGATTTTAAACACATTTTAGATAAAATTTACAGACCACAAATAATTGAAGATACTTGTAATGAAGCCATATATTTTAAAAAGATGGATTTATCTATGTTTTTCCTTTTACGAGGACATGAGTTGTTAAAATCTGAAGGCATATGCTCATATATTATGACAAAAAAATGGATTAGAACCAAATTTGGAAAATTACTAAGACATTATTTAAAAAAAAATTCAATTTTATATGAATTTATTGATTGCAAACATCTTAACATATTTCCAAATGTTTCTGTCAACCTCTGTATTATTTTATTTGAAAAAAGACAATTTTCATATTCAAATTCATTTCATTATTATCTCCCGAATTCACTTGAATTAGATAAAATTAAAGATAAATATGATTTGATTGATCAACAACATTTACAAGATAACGGTTGGAGTTTTTTATCCCCTATTAAGCAAAAAATCAAACATTGGATTGAAGAAAATTGTATTTCAATTAAAGAATTAAATTTAAAAATATTAAGAGGAATTACTACTGGATTTAATGAAGGATTCATCGTTCCAAGCATAATTCGTAATAAATTAGTAAATTTAAATCATAAAAATAAAGAATTATTACAACCATTACTTCGAGGAAGAGATATAAATCGATTTTTTATTGAATGGAAGAAATTATGGTTGATTGGAATACCTCCACATTTTACACTAAACAAAATACCTAGGACATGCAAAAGCAAACCAGAAGAATGGTTCAAAAGCAATTATCAAGAAATTTATAATCATTTATCCTCATTCCATTCTGTAATCAGTAAAGGAAAAGGTTTAACAGAAAGAATCAATCAAGGTGATTTTTGGTGGGAATTAAATCCATGTAATACAGTATATTTTAATCAACCAAAAATAATGTGGAGAGAAATATGCAATAAACCAATGTTTGCATATGTACATAGTTCATTTTATGCCAATTCTAAGGGGTATCTTATGACAGGAGATAACATTAAATCTTTGCTTCCTATATTAAATTCAGAAATAATGGATTTCCAATTTAGGATTTGGGGAACCAATTTGAATATGGGAAAAAATATCATGGAAAGGATGCATATCTGCAAATATAATAAGGAATTCTTTTCTATATTATCGGATTATCTAATAATTCATCATTCTGAATTATTAATGGGAATAATTAACCTAATAGTTTATGAAGAATATTTCTATCAAATATTTACCTTACCAGGAAAAGATCAGATTTATAATAAATCTAAAAAAGAAATCCAAAATAGAATAAAAAACTACTTAAAACCAGTTGAATTTGAAGAATGGATAATATTACATGATAAAAATATAATTGAATCGTTAAATCCAACTGAAAAAAGGGAGTTTAAAAGAATATCTAAAAATAATCAAAAGATAATTAACCAGTTTTTAGATGATTGTATTAATGACTACAAAATTTCTGAATTAAAAATTAAAATTAATTCTCATCATTGGGTTAAACAAATTAAATCCTTATAAAAAAATTCTTATATTGTAAATCCAATACTTTTAAGACTTCATATCAAGATAATTTAATCTATGGAATTAAAAGAAGTATTAGATGAATAGAAACACTCGGTACGGCACAAAATCGAAAAATATATAAACGTCATGGTGCGGGGGAAATTCTTTTTGGGGTAAGTTTTGCTAATCTAAAAAAAATGCAAAAAAAAATAAAAATGGATCATAATTTAGCACTTGAATTATGGAAAACAAAAAATTCTGATGCAAGAATCCTAGCAACAAAAATTGTCGATATAAATGCCATAGATCAAGATTTAATAAATAAATGGATTGAGGATATATCCTATTATGCGCTATTAGATGAATTTAGTTACAAGATTGTTGCTAAATCAAATTTTATTGATGATTATATTGAATGGACTAATTCGGAAGATGAATGGAAGGGAAGAGCAGGGTGGAATATTGTTATTCATAAAGCATTATATCAAAAAGAACTTAATGATGATTATTTTTATCCCTTTTTAACTGAAATTGAAAAAAATATAAAAAAAGCAAAAAATAGAAAAAAACAAGCAATGAATAATGCCCTTATTTCAATAGGAATGAAATCAAAAAATTTAGAAGAAAAGGCAATTGCATTAGCAGAAAAATTAGGTAAAATTGAGGTAGATCATGGAGAAACTTCATGTAAAACACCGTTTGCTAAGGATTATATCATAAAAGCGCGTAATAGAAATCATAAATCAATATATCATTAAAAAAAAAAAATTTAATTATATCATTTTTCATATCATTTGTGTTTAAATTCATTATTAAAAGTCAAATTCAATATTTTCTAAAATAATTATTTAATTTTAAGCCGTTTTTCTTAATTAATAGCAAATTATTCTCATTTCACCTTTTAAGCTAAATTCGATATACTTTTATTCCATCTCCAACTTACTTTTTTGCTATGGCACAAGATAAGTTAAAAATTGGTGTCCTTGGTGGAACAGGTATTGTAGGCCAAAACTATATTAAATTACTTCAAAACCATCCATGGTTTGAAATAATTGATATTGCAGCTTCCCCTCGTTCTGCAGGAAAATCATATGAAGAAGCAGTAGCAGGAAAATGGCAAATGTCAATTCCTATTCCAGATGCAGTTAAATCAATTAAAGTGCGAGATGTTCAAGATTTTGAAAGTATTCCAGAAGGATTAAGTTTTGTCTTTTCCGCAATGGATTTACCCAAAAAAGAAGATACTAGCGCAGTTGAATTTAAATATGCAGCAAAAGGAATTCCTGTGATCAGCAACAGTTCGGCGAACCGATGGAAAGAAGACGTTCCAATGATGATCGGTGAAATCAACCATCATCATGCAGATATCATTCCATTACAACAAAAAAACCGAGGAATTACTACTGGTGGATTTGTCGCAGTAAAACCTAATTGTTCACTACAATCATATTTAACTCCAATTTATGCCTTAGAAAAAGCGGGTTATCCTATAGAAAAAATAATTGTTACCACTCTTCAAGCGATTTCAGGAGCAGGATATCCAGGCGTATCTTCATTAGATATGGTCGATAATATTGTACCTTACATCGGGGGAGAAGAAAAGAAAACAGAGCTAGAACCATTAAAAATCCTCGGTTCTATTGAAGGTAATGGTATTAAAAATTATGATGGCATAAATATTTCAGCAACTTGCACTCGAGTATCTGTTAGGGATGGCCATACTGCTTGTTTAAATGTGAAATTTAAAGATAAAGTCCCAGAATTAGATGAAATCAAAAAAATTTGGACAGAATTTAGATCAAAACCTCAAGAATTAAATCTACCATTTGCACCTTCTCAACCAATTATCTATTTGGAGAATGAAAATCGACCTCAACCAAATAAAGATCGAGATACGGATAAAGGGATGGCAGTAACTGTTGGAAGATTAAGAAAGGATACAGTTTTTGACATTAAATTTGTCGCACTAAGTCACAATACTATCAGAGGTGCTGCAGGCGGAGGTATTCTTAATGCAGAATCCCTCAAAGCCAAAGGATATCTAAAATAAATTATCAAAAAAAAAAAATTTTTTAATTCGTTTTTTTTTAATTGCAATCAAATAACTGTTTGACTATTATAATACTAAAGAAATTTTATTGTATTAAAATAAAATCCACATTTTTACTTTGTTATTATTATATTTTAATTACATTTTATACACAATCAGGTTAATTTAATGGATAATTTCCTCTTCATATACCTATACCTAAGTTATTGATCATATTACCTTCTTCTATCGTAAAGCTATATAATTCTATTCCTGG
>CAYPTZ010000023.1:0-15196 GCA_964413395.1 uncultured archaeon
ACCAATGGGCCCCGAGTTTGGATTGTTGAGATAATAATTTTCATTCCTTAGGAGCTGAACACAAAACAGCGTGGCTTTCCCTGCAGAGTTATAGGCACGTGTATCGAGATTTTTTATATCACCATATTGGCCAGCTTGCCCTAAATGTTCAATGAAGACGGTTTGACCTGTGGAAAAGGTGACAATCAGATCAGGATAACAGGGTTTGGGAGTATTCCAAGTTTGAACCTCGCGATCAATCCCATGTTTACGCGGACGAGTAATTGGGTTCATTTTGCGAATGGTTTCTGCCCCTGCCAAATTAATAACCCCAGATCCTAGAGATCCAATACTAATAGCCATACTTTCTCCATCAGGCATGCGAATATGAGTGAGCATGTAAGCCACCCAGGCTTCCATATCCGAATCAAATTCAAGTAAGCGATTACCATCAGTAAAGGGAACGAGATACCGATTTTCATGATTACGAGCCCCAAAATAGCGATAGGCAGTAGAATAGTCAGATAATCGCCATTTATCAGCTTCGTTGAGATACCAAGTGAGGTCTTCGGAATAGTGGGTGAGAGCGGTTTTCATGTAATTATTGAACGATGCTTCAAGAGTTGATTGGATTTGAGTTTGTGGACCCCCAATAGAATATATTGATTGACAAAGATCAGTCAATGATTCCATGAGGAGAGCAGTAGTCCAAGTAAAATGCCGCCATCGACTATATCCTCCACTTTGACTTCCTTCAGAATTGGAATTTTCATCACGTAAAAGACTCCAATAATCCTTGGAAAAAAAATTGCCCAGCTCTTTGTCTGACAAGACACTGACATAATTACTCATGATAGTGGCAAGATAAGTGGGAGAAAAACTATTGACAACTTTTTCTCCATCCATAATCTTGGCATAGTTTCCATTCCGAGTGATTTGGGTAAGTAAAGCAATAGTATTAATCAAAGTCGTAGCATAGGAAAGATGTTCGGGTCTGATGTCAGCGAAAACCAAAAAGCCTTGTTTCTCCCCAAACACAGCTTGAGCTCTTTGTTCAAAGTCTTTATCACTCCAAGTGTCCCAGCCTACAAGATTAAAGGCAGGATTAACCATCCAATGAATAAAACGATCACCTAAACCAGCAAATTCATTTTCGATAGCTCTGGCCATGGCTCGAAGAGTAGAAAAAGCCCGAAGTGCACTCGCGAATCCTTTTTCCTTTCGATAGGAAGGGCGAGGATGGTTTGTTCCAGGATGAATCGCAGCAACCCATTGTGTGAAGGAATCAATGATAGCAAATTTTTGCATACCCCCAAGGTGCATGGTAGCACTCATGCGTTGGACTGAAGAAGTGGTAGCAAAAAGCACTTTCCATTTAGCATTAAGAAAATTCTTCCTGAGTTGAAAATCAGTCCCTCGATCAGAATGAAAAGCCAACATTTCTTCATTGACCATTTGAATATCTCCCCGAACACGAGCTAAGAGAATATCAAGATCCGGAAGTAGATCCCCAATGCGAATCTGATTCTGATAAGCGTGGTCAGGAATGATATCATCAACCCCGACCCTACTACCATATTTCTGGTAAAATTCTAAAGCAGAGACCCCAGTCTCCGCTAATAAGAGAGTGGAAAAAGAATTTAATTGAATAGGTTGGGAAGAGGTCATCCAAAGTTGTTCTCCTTTAGAACCAAGATAGGATATTGGACGAGCAAATCGGGCATCAAGTTCGGTTTGGAGGCCAGAATATTTATTCAGAAGCAATTGAGCTTTAGCTAATGGATGAATGGATTTTAAAATCTCTTGACCTTGTTCTCCCAGATGCCAATTTCTTGGAAATACCGAACTAGTAGGATATGTACGATGAGTTTTATCTTGAGAGGGTACTTTCTGATAACTACTAAAGGGTGTTCCTTCAATAGGAATCCTTATTGGTTCATGTAAGTGGACTTCATAAAAATGATTAATTTTTTCCTTACTTTCTATCACTGTATTAAAGATATTTTGCGATAGAGATTGTTTTGATCCTGAGGGATTGCTTATTTTTGAAACCATATTATTCCACATTGATTTTAGCAAGGAAATTTCGAGCAAATTTTTTTGGTTCTAGTAAATTCCATTATTGGTTGTATCTAATACTCAATAGATGATGGTTTAGTAGAAACCTTATTTTTTATTGAAATGGAGAAATTTATTATATTAAAGATGAAGGAGGGTTTGGATTTATCTAATTATTATGGGAATTTAGTGTTGTACCATTATTAGCTTCTATGCCATAATATGAAATGACTCATTATATTATTAAAAAAAAAAAGGGAAGAAAAGATACTTCCCAACATACTTTTAGAGAGGATTTAGGGAAGTTTGCAGAATTTTATTTTGTCACTTCTGCAATGTATATCTAACAAATCTTATGTTTAAATCTTTAGAATTTTATTGAACATACAAAGTCTCCCCTAGGAACCTTTACAGGAACCAATCGAAAGAAAGAATAATGAAAATTCCTAATGAAGAAAAAATTCTTTCAAATCCTTTTCGAACAAGATAATACTACTTGGGAGTCTAAATGATCTACTTTTACATCACCTTCAGGTAGCTTCCCAAATCTGTCGGATATAAATATCAATCAATAATTATTGGAATGAATTGGTTTTATTTAAAGAAGTAAATAATAATTCTGTACTTGAATTAATTAGAGAATTTTACGCAAAAAATTCATCGCATCCATTTGTGTCGCAGCATTGATCTTAGGGAAAAGTTGAATATTAAACAATAAAAAAGCATATCCCCATTATGAAGTATTTAAAGAGGTTTTTTATTCAATAAAATTTATTAAATAATTAATATGATAACCGGAGAAATGACATAAATTAAAAAATAAGTAGGACTATAATAATTCATGGAATCCAATATTGAAGATAATTTGAAAAAACGAATTGAAACAAGGATTGCCCTAAACATAGAGAAAAAAGGCCTTACAGTTGAAAGTGCAAAAAAATTTTTTCAAAAACTAGAAAATTATGGAATCGAGATTAGTGGTTTCTATCCTTTTGCTCCAAACATAAGTTCTTCAAATTTGACACCATTTGTTAGAAGATTGTGTAAATATAAAGCCTTTTCTATAGAAAGTGCAATACCTTTAGAAGTTTTATTTGAAGATAAGAAATGTATTGATAACTCTATATTATATTTTTTAAGAGACGATACAATCAGACATACTTTAGAAGGAGAGGTCTTCTTGAATATTAATTGGATTTTTAAAAAATCAGTAATTATTGGTATTGTAGCAATAATCACAACTATTTTCGAATTTATTTTTACAATTAGTACCTCAATTTGGTTTTTTATTTTCATTGCTCTTGTAAGTTTAATATTTTGGCTCTTGTTTTTGAAACCTTTAATTTTATATGGCTATTATAAAAGAAAATTTAAAGATATTAGTATTGAAAAGGTAGAGTAATTAGCTTAATACTTCTTTATATTTTAGTAATTTATAGAAGATATTGAAAAGATTTTTTACTTATTACTCTTTTAAGTTTTAAGTAATTTCTTGAAATCTATAACCAACAAAAAGAAAATATAAACTCAAAAGAGATGTAGTTTTGAACCAAATTTGCTAACTTACCATTATATGTTAATAAATACACTCTCAAGTACATTTAATAATCAATCAATCTATTAAATTTTGTAAAAATCCATATAGGTAATCAGATTTTCGAAGAAACGATTCCTATTTAATGCTTTCAATAAATGATGATTAAATATCACTTCAACTTGAATAAAATGGGTCGGAGTCTATTAGTAAAGTAATTCAATGACATTTTTGTAGATTATTCATAAGAATACTCTGCACTCACACAAATCGGGAGATTATGAGTATTAATAATTCACTTCAAAACTATCTTAAAACAACTGTACAAGGTGTTGATGTTCTTATATTAGTTTGAAAACTCATGAAAAAAAAGGATAATTTAAATATAAGTAAAATGAAAGTTAAAATGGGTTTGTGAAATCAGACCTGTGGTAAAAATGAAAAGTCAAAAGAATTTGAAAGTAATTTCTGTACTAATTAGTATAGTGTTCGTTATGAGCTTTTTACCATCTATTAATGCATTAGGAATCACTAAAAGTGCAGATATTTTATTTGTTGAAGTCGGAAGCGATGAATATATTTTGTAAACCTCTGATTTAATGCAAGATATCTTAGATGGCCGCAACGAAGAAATTGTAGAAATAAATGAGAATCTTAGAAATGATTTTATTGAAAATGATAAATATATTTCTCAAATTACTAAGTCTGAGGTTTCTATAAGACTTGGGAAAGCGGAATTTAATTATAAAGTTTTATCGATTTCGATATCTGAACTGAGTGATGTTTTGAAGGATTATACTTCATCAGTAGTTGTTGTTATTGGACATGGCTCAGAAGAAGGTTTGATTGAAGACAATGAAGAATATAAGCGGAATGATTTAAATACACTATTAGAAAATGATGAGAATCAATTATCTCTAGTTGTTTCATGTTTCGGAGGTAAGGTAATTCAAAATTCATCTAAAATAGTTGGAATCTCATCTGAAGTTGATAATATTGCTGCAGGATATTTGTTTTCTTATTCAATATTAAATGCTTATGGTGATGATGATGCAGCTCAAGATTGTTTAGTCAATGCAATGTATCGAATTCAAGAAATTGAAGGAGATCCAGAAAAAGCCAAATATTTAAGCTATCTAACAGGTAAAATGGGTTATAAAGAAGCATTAGCGGCAGGAATTGGCATTGCGGTAATCATAATGATAATAGCTACAACTATAAAGTTAAATAAAACCTGTTCAAAAGCAATTACTGCATGGGTTGTTGCGAAAGGAATTTACAGTCTCTACGGCGTAATAACAAAAACTATTGGATATTTTAACGGTAAAATTAATGGCCTTGAGCTTGCTAGACAATGGGCTGCTTTTCTTTTAAGCACTTTATCATTAATATTGAAATATACTGTTTGGTACCATTATGTATTCGTTGTCGGTTGTATGACAGTACATATAGCCTCTGCAGGTGCAACATTAGCTCTTCAAATCATTGGTGCATTATTGACACTGGTGCAGATTGTATTATTAACCAATCAAGTTATCAAGGATTATAATGATAGTGATGATACACCATATTATAGCTGGTATTAATTTATTTAAACTATAATACCCTTTTTTTTTTTAATCCATTTTTAATGCTACAAATTAACTATTAAAAAACACATTTCCTTTTTCTTTTTGTAAATATTTTGTATTATATAATGTATTTTTGATAACCAAGATTTCTATTTCAGGTTTTAGACGATTTTTATAATCATTTAATGTCAAATCACGCATTTCAATACCATTTCATTTTTCTTGATACCGATGAAATTGCCATCCATTATAAATTATTCATCTTAAGTGGAGTTCGGCCAATTCCACCTTTGGATACCAGTATCGAAATTGACAATGTAATACATTCAATTTTCTAAATCCGGTTTCTTGATTCCATTGTTTTTTATAACTGCGCGTTAATCAACGACTTCAAGCACGTTTATCTTTCTATTAATTCACTGTAGTAAAAAACGTGGAAAATATATCGAATGCTTCATCAAAAATTAGTAATATATTGTGATATTGTTGGGGGATTTCACATGTTGATTGATCTTTATGTCCAGTTATCACAATATTCACATGAACACTACTTGGCCAAAGTTTGGCCAATTTAATTTATTGAAAAATATAAATTGAGGCTTATTTACCTATTCCAAGCAAATATCGGCGAATATAAGACTGTACTCGAAGAAATTTCTTTGTATGATGATGTCAGATGAGCGTTCATTTTTCATTTATTTTAATAGAACAGCGCGTTAAATCTCCTGATCCATTAATGCATAAGAAACTAGATTTATAATCTTTTTAAGCTATCGAATAGAATTCGAAATATCTTTACTACGATATAGACCTGTTTTTAGCAAAAAAAGATCATAAAACAAAAAAATATTATTCCCATGCAAAGAATGTCCTTAAAACAACTGCATCTTACATGTTCCCTTATGCTTCTTATAACCAATTTCATAGTTAGAGTTCGTTTTTCCATAATAAGGATATTCTCTATTATCAATTAATACTCGCCACTGTTGTCCTCTTCCGATTTAAGAAAATGTCTTCTCACAAATGTGCATATTCGCATTTCCAAATAAAATTTGCATTTCTTTTTTTGTTAAAATATTAAAAATTATCCACATCTGATTGATTTGGCACAAATTGACAACTTCAGTTGAAATCTTGGAACAAATTCGGAATCAATTTGTATTTTTTTTTTATAAAAAGCACCAATACATTTCTCATTAAGCCACTTAAATGCTTTATATGTCGATTTTTTGGCAACTAAGGTTTATAATTTGACAAATAGTCTTCATAAGTATATAGTCGCGTTTTGAATCGTTTATGGATTCCCATGTGACCGATGTAGTTATTTGGTTAACGTTTAAATTTCCCAAAATGTATAATATCAATAGGGAAAAAGCAGCCATATGATTGCAGACTCATAAGTATCTGTCCTGAAATCATTATTGATCAATATGATTTCTTCTTTCCCACTCATGACTAGTTCGGTTTTCAAATTACAATGATTTATGGCGATTTAATATGGATCGTTTATAACATTGAACACTGTTTAATATAGTTATTTTGAAACAAGATTTAGAAAATCTCACTAAAATTAACAAAAAAATCTATAAATTATTTTTGTTAAATGATTATTATGAAAACTACTAAAAAAAAAAAGCCAATATTCCAGATTAGGAAAGATCGTTTAATTGAATGTACCTCCCATCATAATTACTTAGAAAATAAGCAAAAATATGAAGATTCTTCTATCATCAAAACACCCATTGTGACCTGTCATACGTGTGATTATTATAAATCCGATCAATGTGAAATTCCAAGTGAAACGATAAGACATGTCATCAAAAAACATGAAAAAGGAAAGATTAAATGTGTTTTATGTGCAGATAAAATTGAAAGTTTCAGTGCATTAATTTATTCACAATATCTTTCACAAAAGGAAAACATCCATCTTGATCTTCTATGTTGTCAATGCTTCAATTTAGTAAAAAAAGAGATTCAAATTAAAAGTGTTGTCAATAAACGAATTAAAAGGAAGTTAGGTGAAATGGGAGGTGGCCTCTTAATTTTTACCCTTTTAATGCTCGAAGGTGGAATAAAATTTCTTACAGAAACTGTAGAACCTCCTATAGTTAATATTTTCATGAAAAGTTTTACGATATTTATATTAGCTCTCACAATTGGATTAATATCCTTTGAACTAACTAAAATCTTTAAAATGCTTAGAAATAGAAAAAAATATGCCAAATATGGGGATAAATACCTTTCTGAATGATAAAAATATTTATAAAAACGGGGTATTTTACTTCTTCTTTTTTGATTTTCGACTTCTTTTCTTTTTTTTCTATAATATTATCTAATGAAAATACCAAACCCAATGATACTCCCCCTATGACCACTCAATAAAAACACTTCCTTACTTGGATAACTGATCCCTTTCGGATGCCCACTAAAGAATATAAACCAGAGCGAAAAACAGAAACTCATCACAAGAAGGCTTTAAATTTTTTATTAGGTTTCTAGTGTGTAAGGAAATCTAAATTGAAGAAAAGACTTTTATAAACCTTTAGAAAATCTACTAACTCAAAAATAGTGATTTCAAATTGACTTTTAAAAATGTCCTACTTCATTTTTTTGGGTTATTTCCCTTTGTCTTTTGGTTATAGCTTTCCCCAACTTCCAGAAAAACACTGGTGATTAAGGAGTGAATTTTCTCAACAGAAATGGAAGTTATGTTTTCACCAGAAAGTTCTGCTTTCTTCAAATCTTCCCAGACATCTGTGAGAAATTCTAAAGATTCAATAAAAATTGCTAATTTTTTTATGGCTTTATAGGAATATCCTTTGAAGCCGTAGCTAAAATTTAAATTACCTTTAGATTGAAAAATGATTGTGTTATTATCATGCTTGATTCGATGGATAGATTCAGAAAGCACTTGAGTTCCAAAAGATTTAAACAAAGATAGAAATCCTGCAATAAATTTCTTATCAATATTCAACTTTTCTTTTTCAAAAACCAAGCTGAACAGATCTAAGCCACTACTTGCCCAAATGACCAGAAATACTGGGGATTCGATAATTTCGCGAGATTTTTGATTTATTTCATTGATATTTCTGACCATTTTTGAAAAAAGAAATTCATAACGAGCATATTTAATACGTTCATCTAATGGAATTTTCCGTTCAACCAGATGTTCCCAATTATTCATCTGCGACAATAAAAAATCATGTTCATTAGATATTTTTTTTGCTAAGCGTTTTAATCCTTTTTCTTCAGCTATTTTTTGCGATTCAATCAGCAATTTTCGAGTTTGGGTAATATCCATCCCAATTAAAGATAATTTAGACTTAAAGAGAAGAGTTTCACATTGTAATGAATAAGAATTTTGTTCTTTAGCGATGATCAATAACTTATCAGATAATTCAGTTACTTCAGTTAAGATAGTCTCATCTCCAGTTAACTCCAATTCGTATATTAACAATTCAATAAGATTTAACATAGCTTCGATAGTGATTTCTATATGAATTAAGCCGTCATTTATAATTTGATGAAAAATCTTTTGGGCTTTAATTTTTTCTTTTAAGCGTTTATTATTGCGTAATATGATTCCTTCATCCAAACGTGTCAATTGAGCAATATATTTATTGTTTTTATTTTGATGAGATAGATTCTTAATTTCAGCCAGATATAATTCTGCTTTTTCAAGTAAATCTTGATTAAGTGAAATTAAAATAAGAGTATGATAACAACGAGAATGATAGATGATTTCATTTGTGGTCTTAAATAAACTGGCAGCTTTTTCAACTGATTCAATTGCCTTTATATAATCTCCCTGCTCAGCCAATAACTTACCATTTGCACTTAAAAACAGAGGAGCTGCAGTTGGATCCTTCATAGCTTCAGGAATTTTTAATATCTTCTGTAAATATTGATAAGATAAAGAAAATTCACCCTTGTGGCTATATACCATGGCAATACTATGTAAAACATAAGCAATCTCTAATTTATTATTTCGAATTTTCCTTAATTTATAACTATTTTCAAGAAATTTTAAAGCTAAATTAAAATCCCCAATTGTTATGAAATAATTTCCTAATATAGTTGAAGCAAAATCTTCACAATGGATATTGTTAAACTTTTTAGCAATTTTAAGACTTTGGTTTCCACATTCAAATACTCCATCAGTCTTTCCAGATTGAAAAATTGCCCACGCTTTATGTGCTAGCGCCCATGCCGAATGGATATTTACTTTAAATAAAGTACTGTATTCTAAACTTTTATCAAAATGACGAATAGCTTCATCATATTTAGTTCTTAGATGATAAACAACTCCGATATGATGCAAAACTTCTGCAATCCCCATTTTATCGCCAATTTCTTCTCTTATTTTAAAAGTTTTATTTAAAAAAGTTAAAGCTATATCTAATTTGTATGCTTTTTGATATATACATCCAGAAATACGATAAAATTCAGCTTTTATTGCCAATATTTGAGGATTATTTGATTTTAGATCTTTTTCGAATATTTTTTCTCCTTCATTAATTAATTCAAAACAATCATCAATTCGGTTCAATGGCTCGTAAGATTCTAATCGACCATTGATTGCACAAATTCGATAAAAAGAATTATCATTAATTATACAATCTTCATACATTTTATCACATAATTGTAAAGCTGATGAATAATTTGATGAGATTGTATGTATTTTAATTTTCAAATTACTAATTTCCATTTCATCAATGAAAGATAAATTAGAACTCGCTTCAATTTTTTCAATTTCTTCTTTAATTTTCTCAAATTCTCCAAAGTAAATTAAATAGTTTAACTCATCATACTTTTGTAAATTATCAGACATCCAATTGTACATCTATTTTTTTTTTATTTAGGAATTTTTTTATTTTGAACTATAATGCAAATAACACTTTATTATTATGGAATTAAAAAGATTCTATATTATTCATAAAAATGGAGTTTTTCCAATATCTAATCATTGAAAAGTTTTCAATGCTATTTTTTCTAAATACTGAATATTTATTCCATTAATTTTCTCATTCATTAAATTTTCTTTGACTAATTCATTCCAAATATCTTTTAAGAACCATACAGATTCAATAAATAATTCTAATTTTTTAACTGCACTATGAGATGGCCCCAAAAAGGCATAACCGAATTTTATATGTTCTTTTCCTCGAACTATAACAGTATATTCCTCGTATACAATTCGATCTACAGAAGATGAATATAAAATCGCTTCTTGATCGAATAAAGTAAAAATCGAGATAATTTTTTTGACATTTTCATCATTTATATTGATTTTAGATTCATCGAATTTCAATCTAAATAACTCATATCCATTTCCAGACCAAATAAATATAAACCCACGTTTATCATTAGACTCTTCAATATTTAAAGGTAATTTCCGTAAAATTTTCGAGAATATAAATATCGGAGAAGAATGTTCAATTCGATTCACAATTTCATCATTTTTGCAATATTTTTCCCAATAATTCATATTTAGTAAAAAATCATCATGATCTTTTGAAATGTAAAGTGAGAGTAAACGTAAGCCTTTCTCTTGGGCAATTTTCTGTGCTTCTGAAAAAAACCTTCTTGCTTGATCAAATTTCAATTCGATTAATGATAATTTTGCTTGATAGACTAAAGCTTCACAATAGATAGTATAATTATTTTTAATTTTTCCAATTTCCAACATTTTTTCTAAAAGTATATTGATTTCTTTTATAGAATTTAGGGTATTTGATTTAATAATAGAATTTAATAAAATTTCAATGAGAATAGTGATTGCTTCAACTGTTATTTCATAATCTAAGATGGAGTCTTTTGAGATAATTGAAAGAATCGTTTCTGCTTCTTTAATTTCATCTGCCATATTATAATACATCAATATTTTTGCATTGTTTATTTGATAAATTTGATGAATTTGAGAGTTGTCAAGATTTTCATCTTTAATTTTTTTCAAACTTGAAAAATAATTATTTGCTGAATCGATATTATTATCATCTAAAGATAGCGAGATTAAATAATGCAAACAACGGGAACTTGAGATAAAATCTTTAATATTATTATATAATTCGATAGATTTATTTAATTTAGCTTTTCCTTCTTCATGATTTCCCGTTTCACAGTATAATTTACCAATCATTTTGTAAAATACTGGTGCAGCCACTACATCATTTATTGCTTCTGGAATCTCAAATATTTTCTTTGCATATAATTGAGCTAATAATAATTCTCCTCTGGCAGAATAAACAGAACCAATACTTTCTAAAACATAGCCAACTTCTACATTATTTCCTCGCTTTTTCCGTAATTCTAAACATCGATTAAAGCAATCTAGAGACATTGAATAATTTCCTTTACCAAAATGATAATATCCCAAAACGGTCAAAGAGAAATCTTCAGAATGCATATTCTTCAATTCTCGAGAGATTTCAAGACTTCTTTTAACATTAATAAAAACCTCTTCAAAGGCATCTAAATGGTAATTTGCAAAAGCGATGTGAGAATAAGCCCAAGCAGAACACATATTAAGTGAAAATTGTTCACTATAAACAAGACATTGCTTGTAGTATTTTATTGCAATATCATATGATCTTCGATTTTGATTTACATGACCAATATGAAGTAAACAATACGCAATCCCCATTTTTTCATCGACTTGGTATCGTATTTTTAACGATTCTTTAAAATTTGCTAAAGCTTCATCCAATTTATTTATATATTGATAGGTTAATCCAGAAATAAATAAAAAATGCCCTTTTCGTTTTAAAGTCTCATCACCACATACGTTTAATTTATCAAATATCTCGTGTCCTTTTTTCATTACTTCAAAACTTTCGGAATATCTCCCTAAAGGATTTAAAGATTCTATTATTCCAATATATCCTTCTAATTCAGATATATTATCTCCAATTTTTTTACTCTCATCCAATATTTGATAAGAAATTTGTAAAGATTTTTCATATGAAGAAGTCTCAATCAGAGGTTTTAATTTTAATATCAGAATTTCAATAATTTCAAAATTTTTCAGATCCTTTGATTGCTCAATTTCTTCAATATTGTCAAGAGCCTCTGAATATTTGTGATTATTAATAAGTTTCTTAATATTTTCAATCTTTCCAGGAATATTAGACATTTTTATACCCACATTGATTCAAAAATAATATTTTTGAGATTTTTTTTTAATGAAATACTAATTCATCTAGATAGACTAACTTCAATAACCTTTGGTAGGAATAGGTATATTATTGATTTAAATCTCCTTACTTAAAATATTGTCCTTTATATGAATTTTCTAAATTAAGAAAAAACATTAAATATGAAATACATAAAATTCTTAAAAAAAACAAGATTAATTATATTTTTTAAATTGAAATATTAAATATTTCACAGAATAAAATTACTAATTTGAATAATATTTCTGATATAAATAAAATTAGAAATAGAAATAAAATCCCCCCACTTAATATTTGGAGAAAAAAACAATGGTTCTAAAACATTTAACAAAAATTAGCGATTTCACTAAGGAAGAATGTGAAAAAATAATAAATTATTCTTTACAAATGAAAGCAGATAAGTGGAATACCAAATATACACAAAAATTACAAAATAAAACGATATTAATGCTTTTTGCAAAACCTTCGTTAAGAACTCGAGTTTCTTTTGAAACTGGTATGACTCAACTAGGAGGACATGCAATATATTATCCCATTGAAGGATCCAATATCGGAATTAAAGAAACTATCGGAGATACAATGAAATGTGCATCAAGATATGTTGATTTGATTGCAGCACGTGTTTTTAAGAGAAAAAATATCCAAGAAATGGCGAAAAATTCAGAAGTTCCAATAATTAATTTGTTAGATGATTTTGCTCATCCTTGTCAATTATTATGTGATTTTCAAACAATTCTAGAAAAAAAAAAAAGATTAGAAAATTTAAAGATCTCTTTCTTTGGAGATTGCTATAATAATGTCACTTATGATCTAATGAGGATCAGTGCCCTTTTTGGACTTAATTTAGAAGTATGTTGTCCTGATGATCCAAATTTTACACCAGAACAAGAAGTAATCGATGAATGTAATCTCATTTCTCAACAATCAAAAGCAAATATAAAAATTCTCCATGATCCTAATGAAGCAGCTAAAGAAGCTGATATTATATATGCAGATTCATGGATGAGTTATGGAATTCCAAAAGAAGAAGAAAAAAAGCGATATAAAATCCTCATTCCATATCAAGTAAACTCATCTATTATGAAATTAGCTAAAAAGGATGCAATATTTATGAATTGTTTACCCGCAAAGCGAGGATATGAAGAGACTGCAGAAGTTATTGATGGTCCGCAATCAATTGTATTTGATCAAGCAGAGAATCGCTTACATATTCAAAAAGCCATCATTTTATATTTACTTGGTATTATGACTTAATTTTTTCATTATATTTTTTTTCCAATTCATTATAATTTTCAATGCTTCGATCATATTCACTCTGTAATTCCAATAAAGCATGAGTTAGCTTTGAAATCATTTCTCTCGATACTTCTTTTGAAAGAATATTGGAATCATCTTCAATTAATAAATTATCTACACCTCGAATATTCAATTGTGCATCTATATATAAAGTGGTTAAGATATCTTTATCTATATCCTCAATAGTCTCAGCATTTTGAAATTTATGAAGAAAGACGTAAGAAAACGGATATTTAGACCGATTTTCTGCTAAATTATGCGGAAATATTATATTATGAAAATTTTTACATACATCACATTTGAAAATTTTCTTAATTTTATCAATACTAACTGAACTATTTTTTGGGACTAAAGTCATTTTTTTTCATTCACTCATTTTTCTATTAAATTATTACTTCACTTAAAATATATAAAAAAAATGGGATTTTAGTTGCTTTAAATTTTGTGTTATTAATTTATTTAAATGCCATTAATATTGATGAAAAAAATGATTTTTGTTCTGAGGAACCAGATTGTGCAAGTTTAGTTAAAATCAATTCAGGAGTAGATTTTGCAATATAATTAAACTTAGGATTTCGATCAACAATTAATTCTAGATTTTTATCTAGTCCCTTAGCCTCAATACCATCAATTCGAACTAATTCAACTGTATCTCTTGGCATTTCCTTACGAAGTAATTCAGCCAAATGGGTTACAAATACACCAAAATTCAATTTGTTTTTCAATAATAAAGAAAAAATTCCTGCTAATACTTTTGAAGCAGCATTTGGTTCAGTTATAGATTCTAATTCATCAGCAAATACAATTTTCTTTTTTAGAGATTGGGCGAGTTGAACAAATTGGAGTAACGTTGTTTCAAAAGCACCTGCAGATAATTGGCCACTTGATTTTTTGTAATAATATAATTCATCAAAAGGAGAAAATGTTATTTCTCCTAAAGAAGGAAATCCCATTTGTCCTAAAATTATTGCCTGAGAACATGTATTAATGCACATCGTTTTCCCACCAGAATTGCTTCCTGTTAATAAATTTAGTCGATTACAAGGATTTTTTTCAAGGTCATGATTTGAAAAATCACCTAAAATATAGGTAATTGGGATAGGTTGTTTAGAATTATTTAGAATCGTATCTTCTAATAATACTAAATTATTCATATTTTTCCCATAAAAACCAGAATATTCATTGCTTATTTCTGGAATAGTCAATCCATATTCATATGCAAATTCACCAATTGAATAAAAAAAATCAAAATCTAATAATGTTTGATGAAGTTTGAGTAAATAATAATAAGTTTTTTTTAATTTTTTTGCAATTTTTATCATAGCAGAATATTTGTAGGTATTTAAATTTGCAGAAATAGATTTTTCAAGGTTATTTATCTCTTGATCATTAAATTGAATAGGGAATTCAATTATTTCTGGAATTATTTTTAATAATAAATCTTCTTCATTTTTATTAATATTTAATAGCTTTCTGAGTTTTTCTATCCCTTTATGAATTATTTCTTCAATAATGTCATCAACTTCAGATGGAATATAGCCTCGAATTTGTTCCATTGAGATATCAGATCTAATTAAATCAAGTAT